>JAEURK010000152.1 GCA_016789175.1 Anaerolineales bacterium | reverse complement strand
GTCACGGATTTCAACCGCGAGATCGCGTCAACCGGTTCCGGCGCCGTGACATTCTCGTGCAACTGCATTCTGAACTACCTGTTCTCGCAACTCGAAGGAAAACAAACCGGGCATTTCACGGGCCCGATCACCTTCGGCGAGCTGGCTTATCAGTTGCTGAATCAGACGATGGTCTACGTGACGATCTCGTCCCACAACTAAAGCGTGCCCAGAACCTGCGACAGGGCCGCGACGCGCTCCTGTCGCAGGTTCTCCCTTTCTGGCCCCAGTCCTCAGCGCGCCAGAGCCGGCAACAATAAACGCCGATCGAGCGCGTGGCCCGCATGCGCGATCGTGTAGACGTGGACGATCGGTTGATCTCCGTAGCGCTCGGCGATGAACAGCCGATTTGCCACCGGGTCATACACCGCGCCCGAGATACTCGCGCACCCCGAGGAGTCCATCTCGTTCAAGGGCCAGACGGCATACGGCCGGATCTCCCAGGTCTGCTTCAACCCGCTCCTGACTGCGGCCAGATCGTTGGCATCGTAGGCCCAGATCTGATGGCGATACGGATAGGCGTGCGTGCCCTTCGAGCCGTCGCAGACATCGCCGCACGGCGCGCCGTCGCCATAGCAATACGGGCCGGTGCCCTGCCGACCGATGAAAAGCACGCTGCGCGTCGCGGCCGGGAAAGCCACACCGCCGATCTGGGTCGCCAGGTTGAAGTAATCGTTCTGCGTGCTTTCGGGTTCGAGCGGATGGGCGAGCGGATAGAACAAAACCGTCGTGCCGGTCAGCGGGTCGGTGACGCCGACGTCGGCCGGGTCGAACACCGTCGCGGCCGGTCCGGCAGAACTGTGGCTGATGATCGACAGACAGCAGTTGCCGGTAAACGCCGGGCCGCCGAGCAGAGCCTGCCACTCGCTCGGGATCGATGTCATATAGCCGCCGATGGAGCGTGGGTTGGCAACCAGCGCGGGATCGAAACGATACCAGCCGTCGAAGTCGCCGGCGCGCGATAAATCCAGGCCCGAGACGCCGTGGGTGTCGGTCTGCGAACCGTCGGCGTCGTAGTAGGTTGAGCCCGAGACGATCAGACGATCGTTATGCACCAGGCCCGCGAACGGTCCCTGGCCGTTGACCTCGCCCGGATCGACCTCGACGCCGTCCGACGGGTCATGGATGTCTTGCAGCACGGTCGCGGTCTCGGCCAGCGTCAGGGTCGCCGGGACGCTCACCTCGCCAACGCCGCCGGCCCAGGCATGGCCGCGCAGGTAGAGCGAGCCACCGTTTGGGCCAAGGCCAAAGAGGCCGCCGTAGGTAAAACAATGCGCGCCGGTGCCGTAATCGCAGCCGACCCGATCACCCTCCGGGATGCGAAAGGCCCCGGCGTAGATGAGGTCCGCGGCCTGCACGCGGCGCGCAGTGGTCGGATCCGCTGCAGTTATCGGTTGGGAGTCGGCGGTCGAAGGCGCTGCCAAAGGCGCCGCCAAAGGCGCCGACACAGTCTGGCCGGTGGCTGCGCACACCGCCATTACGAACACCAGCGACAGCACGGCCAGGCGCATCTGTCTCGCCTTTCAACCGCCCATCCCGAGGCCGAGCGCCACGACCGCCACGGCCGCACACGCCACCAGTGCCAACAACCCGCCGCCGAAGATCAGAATCAACCCGGGCGCGCCCAGCCCTTGGGCCAGGGTCTGTGGCTCTTCGGTTTGGGGTGGGCGCTGAGTCTGCGGGTAAGCAGAGACCAGCCGGGCCTCCACCGCATCTTTGGCCTCAGCCAGGCCGGTGCCGAAGATCTCGCGGTGAAGCTTGATGGCCTCGATCTTTTTGCCCGAGCGCGCCAGGCGTTCGATCTCGGACCAGGACATGCCGTCGGTGCGGGACGGGCTCGGCACGGCCACGGGCGACGCCGGATCCAACCGAAGCGGCTGCCCCGCCTCCATGGCCTCGACCCGCTCCTTGGCTTCTTTCAATCCCAGCCCGGTCTGCTCACGCACGCGCTTGATGGCTTCGATCTTGTTGCCGGCGGCCATCAGGCGGCGCACCTCGGCTTCAGGAGTTTCCGGCATCTGATAGTTGACCAGCTGAAATGCGGTCTGGATCTCGGGCTGGCGACCCGCGATCAGTCCGTCAACCAGATCCTTGGCCTCCTTGAGCCCAACCCCAAAGCGTTCGCGGACAAGTTTGATGGCCTGGATCTGTTGGCCGGCGGACGCCAACGCAGAGGCTTCGCGGAGCACGGCCTGGACCTGATCGGCGGAGGTATTCATGGAGGGATTGTACAGTGGCTGGAAGTTAAGACACCGGGAGTGCGAATGAAGGCACTCAAGGCCCGAGAGTCGTCCTTCGCACTCCCGGTGTCTTAGCGCTTCGTCCTTCGCACTCCCGGTGTCTGTCCCCGGTGTCCGCGCGTCTTTTATGGCACCGGCGTAGGCGTCGGCGGCACGTGCTCGCGCAACACCAGCACCTGGCCCGGCAGGATCAGGTTCTCGTCGGTGATGAACACGTTGTCGCGTTTCAGTGCCGCGATCGACAGCCCCGAGCGCTGTGAGATGCAGAACAGGGTGTCGTTCACTTCAACCGTGTAGCGTGACACGTCGGCCGGGATCGGCGTGGTGTTCCGGCACTGCCCGCCCGGGCGGCGCTGCTGCACGCTGTACGCAACCGACTCCGACGAGTCGGCCACGCCACTGGCGCCCGGATAACGCGCCACGACGCTGCGCGCGCCGGCCGTGAGCGGCGTCGACAGGAACCAGCCGCCGCGGGCGTCGCTGGTGGTCGTGCCAACCACGACGCCATCGACGACGATCTCGATCGTCTGATTTGGCGAGGCGGTTCCGCGAATTACCACGTTGCCCGAGGTTACGGCGCCGGCGGCCGGCGACGTGATCGCCGGCTTGGCGGCGCCGGCTGTGACGCTGAACGCCGCGGAGCTGGCCTCCAGCCCATCCGGCTGGGTGGCAACGGCTACCAGGTTGTGTGCACCACCCGGCAGGTCGATTTGGGCCGACCAGGTGCCGTCATCCTCGGCGACAACCGTGCGCACATCCTCACCGTCCAGACGAACGACGATCGTGGAACCCGGCGCCGCGGTGCCGCGGAAGATCACGGGCCCCGCCAAGAGCGTCGCTGTTGCGTCAGGCTCCGTAAACACCGGCATAACGCCCTGCGGCTCCGCCATCACATCCAGCGGGGTGCTGGCTGAGTCGTTGAAAACCGTGCCATTGGCCGAGATCGGCACCACAACGATAGTGTGCGCGCCCTCGGGCAGATCGACCTCGGTCTCCCAGGCGCCCTGCGCGTCAGTCGTGACCCGCCCGACCTCCACGCCGTCGACCACGATCGACAATTCCTGTTCAGGGCCGGCCGTGCCCGCAAGGACCATCGGCCCGGATGCGACCGAGGCACCCGCCTCCGGCACGGTCACGCTCACCGGGTCGGGGCCGGCGCCGGAGCCGATCTGGAAATTCTGAGGCGCGCTCGCGCCGCCGGAGTCGCCGGGTGCTGCCACTACGATTTCGTGCTCACCTGCCGTCAGGTCGACGTCGAACGACCACTGCCCCTTCGCATCGGCCTTCGTCTTGCCGACCGAAACACCGTCGACCTGAATATCGAGCTCGACGCCTGGAGCTGCCAGGCCGGTCAGCGTGACCGAGCCGGATGGGATGATCTCGCTCTGTGGATCGATGATGGGCGCGGCAACGATTTCCGTGACCGGCGGCAACTCGGTCTCCGCGGGCACGGGCGTGTTGGAGGCGACCGCGACGGCGGTTGGCGCGGCCGTCACCGCAACCGTCGCTCCGGGCGTGCCTGTGGCGACCGGCGCGGCCGCCTGCGGGTTGCATCCCCGCAAGAGCGCCAGGATGATCGCCACGACCACCAGCGCGATCCAGATCCACCACTTGCGCAGGTCAAACCGGCGCCACTCCTCCTTGGTGAGGGTGCCACCGCTGGTCATCTCGGTGGGGCGCTTCGTGCGACGTTCGTCGGCCATGCTGGTTTTGCCTTACTGCCCGCGCCGCGCAAATTCTGCGGCTTCGGCCATCCAGGCCTCGGGCTCGAATTTCTGCCACTCCTCCGGGTTCAAGATCTCGCGCAGCCGTTCAGGTGTGGCTGCCGCAAGATCGGCGAAGGTTGTGATCCCGGCTTCATTCAGCTTGCGGGCGTAGACTTCGCCGATCCCATTGATCTCCACCAGGTCGTCGGCGCGGGACGGCGTCGCCGAGAAGCCCACGGGCCGACCGGCCCGGCCGGCGGCCTCGAGCACCCAGGCCTCGGGCTCGATCTTTTGCCAGGCCTTGGGTTGGATGATCTCGCGGATCCGATCGATCGGGGTCCGGGCCAGGTCTTCAAACGTCAGGACGCCGGCGGCGCTCAGCTTGCGCGCGAACACCTTGCCGATGCCGTTGATCACTTCGAGGTTGTCGGCCTTGGCCGGCGTGCCAAAGAGCTCGAGCTGACTCTGCAAAGCCGCAGTCCGACTGGAGTGTTCGGCTTCGAGCGCTGCGAGCCGCTCGCGCAGCTGCGTGATCTCGGTGTCGCGTTCGCGGACTGTGCCATCCAGTTGGGACCGCAACCCGACCTCATTCTGGTAGCGTTGCTCCCACGAAGTGGCGCTGCTCTCGAGGGTCGGGATCAGCGTGACGCGTTTGCTCAGGCTGCCCACTTCGGAGCGCAGTTTGTCGAGCTCGGCCTTCAGGGCATTGGCGTTCTGATCGGCTTCGATGCGAGCCGAAGACTCGCCCGAGAGGCGATTTTCCCAGGCGGCCAGTTGCTCGCGCAGTCCATCGCGCTCGGCTTCCGCCGTCGTCGCGCGTCCCTCGGCTGCGGTCTGTGCTTCAACGGCGGCCCGATGCTGCGTTTCGAGCGCGCTCACCTGGGTGCCGCGTTGGGCCAGCTCTTCTTCGTATGCCTGGATCTCCTGCTGATAGCGAGCACGCTGCGCGACCTCGGCCTGGAACTTCGACTCCCAGTCGGTGGCGCTGGCCTGCAAGGTCGGGATGACGGCAACGCGCTCGTGCACGGTGGTCAGCTCGCCGCGCGCCGACTCGAGCTCAACCGTGAGGTCTTCAGCGCGGGCCTCGGCGATCCGCCGCATCTCGGCCTCCATCGCAAACCGACCGCGCCAATCGTCCAACTGGGCGCGCAGTTTGTCGATCTCCAGGCTGAGCCCGCCGGCCTGTTGATCGGCCGCGGCAAACGCATCTTGCTGCTGTTGCTGCAGGACCGCGATCTGGGCGTGGAGCTGATCGGCCTCGAGGCGCGCATGGGCCTCGGCCTTGTACCGGCCTTCCCAACCTTCCGATTGGGCCTGGAGACGGGTGATCTCGGTGCTCAACACACCGGCCTGCTGGTCGGTGGCGCTGAAGGCATCCTGCTGCTGTTGCTGCAAGGTCCCGATCTGGGCCCGCAATTGCTCGATCTCACCGCTCAAGCCGCCGGTCCTGGACTCAGCCGCGGCCCGCGCGGTCGCTTCGGCCTTGAAGCGGGCCTCCCAGTCGCCGACCTGAGCGCGCAGCCTGTCGAGTTGAGCGTTGATCTCGCCGGTCTTCAACTCGGCGTTTTCGCGCGCCTGCACCTCACGGCGATAGCGCTCCTCCCAATCGGCCGCGCTGGTTTGCAGAGTCGGGATCAGAGCAACTTTCTGGGTCGCGCCCATCAATTCGGCGCGCAGCGCGTCCAGCTCGTCCGTGAGCCCAAGCGACTTCTCATCTGCCGCGGCTCGGGCGCCGGCCTCGGCCTTATGCCGGGCCTCCCAGTCACCGAGCTGGGCGCGCAACCGCGCCTCCTGATCCTTGGCCTGTTGGGCCGTGGTCGCGCGGGCCTGGGCCTCGGCCTGGTGTTTCTGTGCCCACTCGGCAACGCTGCTTTCCAAAGAAGGGATGATCGCCGCGCGCGTGGTCATCGCCTGAAGCTCGGAGCGCGTCCGCGCCAATTCGGCGGTCAGGTCGACGGCTTTCTTGTCGCTGGCGAGCAGCTTCGATTCGGCGGTCGCGCGCACATCGGCCTCGGCCTTGAGGACGGCCCGGACGTCGCCGACTTCGCGTTCGAGCGAGATCGAGCGGTCGCGCGCGTCGCGCAGATCGACCCGGATCTTTTCGGTTTCATTTCGCGCAGCCGTGAGTTCCTCCTCAAAACGCCGGGTGACCGCCGCCCGGGTCGGGAGATCCATCAACCACCACTCCAAAAACCATCCGACCGCCGCACCGATCACAAGCCACATAACGATGGTGATCAGGTCCATGGCATCCTCCCCAAATCCAAAATGATGACTCTCAGATGCGTCACTGGTCGGGCTGGCAGGGCTGCAAGGCCCGACGCACGTTGGCGGGTATTTACTTGTAGTTCTGTCTTTCTGGTGACTCTTTCATTATAACGGCCATCCCCGGTCCCGTGGGTTAAGCTGTCATATTGCGCAAGTTGACGGAAAGCAATCAGAGACCGAACGGGTACAATCATCCTGTCTTGGTCACAGCCAGCGTCGCTGCGCTGTCTCACAATCCATCGGAGGACGAGATGCGGATCGTCGGTTCTCTGCTCGCGGCCGTCGTTGGGCTGCTCGGCCTGGTTTTCCTCATCGGCGCACAGGGCCAGGTGCTTCGCTTTGCGATCGGCGCGGTGCTGATCGCGGCCGCCGGCGCCATCGTCTACTTCATGCTTCTGCGCCCGCAGGTGCAACAGGTTCAGCAAACGCTCGTACAGAAGATCGACCTGAGCGGCGACGTCAACCTCGAGCGCCTGACGTGCCAGGCCTGCAATGCCCCGCTCAGCAAAGACGCGATCTCGCTCAAGGAAGGCGCCATCATGGTGACCTGCCCGAGCTGCGGCACGACGTATCAGATCGAGGAAAAGCCGAAATACTGAGGAAGGAGGAGGGAGGAGGGAAGAGGGAGGAGACACACTCCCACCTCCCTCTTCCCTCCTCCCTCTTCCTAAAGAGGTGCCCATGATCGTCGACCGACTCGTCAACGGCCTGCGCGCCGACCTGGGCGGCTTCTGGGGCCAGGTTGCGCCGCCACAGCTGCCGCCGCTCGGCCTGCACACCTTCAGGGTCACGCCGCCCGGGGGCACCGTGCGCCTGCACCTGCGCGTTGAAGCCGATGGACAGGGGCTGCTCTTCGTCGACGTCACGGACGTCGTCCACCTGAACCCGAGCGCGACCTATATCGCCTGGCTCGCCCTGACCGGGCTGCCGCGTGAGCGGGCCGCGGGGGCCCTGGTCGCGCGCTTTGGCGCCCGGCTGCCGGTCGCGGGCGACCAGATCTACACCATGGTCGAGCGCTTCAGCAACCCGGCCCTGGGCTGCCCGACCTGCGCGGTGCTGCCAGGTAGCACGGGGCTGCCACGGACGGCCGGGGCCGAGGTGTTGCCCGGCCCGGCGGTGCTGGCGCAGACCGCGCTCTTCAGCACGACAGTCCACGCGCCGTTCAAGGCCGATCTGGCCATCACCTACGGCTGCAACAACCATTGTTCGCACTGCTACAACGAGCCTGATCGGCTCGATATGGCCTCGCTGACCGCGCCCGAGTGGAAGCGCGTGATCGACGTCCTCCACCGCGTCGGCGTGCCCCACCTGATCTTCACCGGCGGCGAAGCCACGCTGCACCCCGATCTGCCCGAGTTGATCACCTACGCCGACGGTCTGGGCCACATCTGCGGCCTGAACACCAACGGCCGGCGGATCGCGCATCGGCCCTTCATGCAGACCCTGGCGGACGCGGGCCTCAACCACATCCAGGTGACGCTCTCGTCGAGCCGGCCGGCGCTACACGATGACATCAACGGCGCGACCGCCTGGAAGCAGACCGTGCGCGGCATCGAGAACGCGATGGCGGTCGGTGTACACGCGATCACGAACACCACGCTGATGCAGCGCAACCGCGATCATGTCGAGGAGATCATCGACTTCCTATACGGCCTTGGCATCCGCACCTTCGCCATGAACGGCATGATCTACTCGGGTGGCGGCTACGGCGACGCGGGCGCCAGCCCCGACGCGATCCCGGAAGCCGAGATGGCGCCGCTGCTGATCCGCGTCCGCGACCACGCCGCCGACCTCGGCATGCGCTTCCTGTGGTACACGCCGACCGAGTACTGTCGGCTCTCGCCGGTCGAGCTCGAGATCGGGGCCAAGCGCTGCAACGCCGGCGAGTACTCGATGTGCATCGAGCCGAACGGGGACGTCCTGCCGTGCCAGTCGTTCTACGTCGCGGCCGGCAACGTGCTGCGCGACCCATGGGAGTCGATCTGGGACTCGAGCCTGTTCCGCAGCTTCCGCGATCGCGAAGACAACCCGCGCCTGGCCGGCCTGCCCGAGAAGTGCTGGGAGTGCCCGGATCTGCCGCTGTGCGGCGGCGGATGCCGCATCGAGCGCGAGGCCCGCGACGGCGTTCATACAGCGACGGCTGGCGGCGGCGCGGCCGTTGGCCGTTGCAGTTGCGCTACAAGCGCAACTGCCCCCACCGCTTGCGGTGGCGGTGCCGGCGCCTGTCACTCGGACGCCATCGGCTCTGGCTTCAAGCCCAATGCCTCACTCACCCGGCGCGAGCCGCGCGGCGGCCTGATCTCGGTCGACTCGCTCTTCGCCGAGTACGACAAAGCATGATTGGAAGGACGCGCACAGAGGGGCGAGCCGTCGGTCACGGCTCCGTGCGCGGTTCCATCTGTAGGCTTGGATGAACTGGGGAAATGCATGAGCGCAAAACCGAACTTCCTGCAACAGCTTTTGAACGTCCGCCGAAGCGAGGCGCCGACCCTCGCACCGGGGATGTACCACTTCCGGCGTGAGGCCCGCGGCCGACATGCGCGTTTTCACCTGCGCGTCGAGCGCGACGGTAGCGGCCTGCTGCTGGCGAATGCCTCAGTCGCCGCGCGGTTGACGCAAAGCGGCGTGCTGATCGCCACCGGTCTCTTGCGCGGCGAGCCGGACGCCGTGGTGCTGGCGCGCATGCAGGACGTGTATGGCGGGGTCGATGCCGGCACGCTCGAGCGCGACATCGCGCGCGTGCGCGATCTGATCGCGCGTCTGCTCGATCCCGAAGAGGCGGCGTCGTTCAACTTCGACGACGTGGCCGCCACACCCAACCCGGCCGACCTGATCGCGCCGTTGACGGCCGACCTGCCGATCGGGTCTCCGGATCAGATCCGCCCGCTGGTCGAAAAACTGTGGGCGATCGGCATCCCGCATGTCGTCTTCACGGTCGAGGCCGAGATGCGGGCCGACCATGTCGTCCGCGCCGTCGAACGCGCCAGCGACATCGGTCTGATCACGGGCGTGCGCGGGCGCGGGCTCGATCTCGGAGCCGGCCCGCTGCTCAACGACCTGGCCAACGTCGGCGTCGATCATGTCAGCGTGTATTACGCCTCGCATCGGCGCGACATCCACGACGCGCTGTATGGGGCCGGCGACCATGCCGCCGCCGAGGACCTGATCCGCAGGGTGCGCGCCCAAGAACTGACGCCGGTGGGTGAGGTCGTGCTGACCGACGCCA
>JAEURK010000147.1 GCA_016789175.1 Anaerolineales bacterium | reverse complement strand
GTCACGGCACCGTCGAAAGGTTCACGGCATCCCAGAAGCTGGCCATGTTGAAACGACTGTCACCGCGATAGTCGGTGCTCAGGATCAAACAGACGGTGCCGCCGCCGGCATTGGCCTCCACGGTGGCCTGCTGCCAGGTGTTGTGGGGCACGATGATGCTCGACCAGACGACGCTGCCCGACAGCGGATTGCAGTTGCCGTTGGGCTCGATCCCCACCCGCATTTCCACGCTCACGGTCGTGTCGGATGGCGCCGGGAAGGCCTGGCTTGAGGTCCAGGCCCGGCCATAGGCTGACAGGCGCAGGCGCTGTCCGGAGGCGACGTTAACGGTCTCGAAGACGCCGCCCCACCACGGATCCCAGTTGTTGAGCACACGCAACGAGCAGTCACCGGAGTAGATGAAGATGCTGGCGGCGCCCGTCGAAAGGCACTCGCGGTTGAAACTGTTGGGCTTGTAGGCGTAGTCGTAACAACCCGAGGGGCAGGGCTTGGGGATCTCGACCCACCAGGGCGCCCAAAACGCCGTTCCGGAGCCGGTGCCGTTGTCGGCCGTCTCAAAGCTTCCGTTGCGCGCCAGGCCGCTCGGAACGGGGGTCTGTGTCACGGTCGGCGACGGTGTGACAGTGGGCGTTCGCGTGGCCGTGGGCGTTGCTGTGGAGGTCGGAGTCAGGGTCGCCTCGAGCATGACCACCGGGAGGTAATGCGGGGTGCCGAAGAACTCGGCCAGAGTTCCGGATACGAGCGGCGATGGCGCCAGCGTCAGCAGCGCCAGGCCGAGGCCGATCAGTCCTGTCGTGAACCAGCGCGCGCGAAGACCTGCGCGCTTCTTGCTTTCCTGAAGACCATTCATTAGGACACACTTTTCCAATCGCCCGCTGAGGTGTTTGGATTGTAGTCCTCGCGGACCGACTCGCCAGCAGGGAGTCAGGCGAACGAGGGGATGCTCCGGTCCGATGCTGCTTACACGGCGTTCAAGTGGCGCTCGGCCAGCGAGACGTGGCGGGTGAAGTGACGCTCGGTCTCGGGGCGCCAGTGATCCGAGCGCGGGCTCAACCGCGGATCGAGTCCGCGCGGCACCTCGTACAGGTAGCGCGCGCTGCGAACCACCCACCAGACCCGCAACACCGTGACGTAGGTCTGCACGCGGGTATGAAAAGTGTCATCGCCACGGCGGAGGGCGTAGGCATGGATCAACTCCCGCCAGCGTTCTGGCGAGACGCTGTCGTAGGCCGGGTGCGTCATCAGATCCGCCATCTCGAAGGCCGGATCTCCCCAGCCACTGTTCTCCCAATCGACCGAGCCCCACGCCTCGGGTCGACGGATAAAATTCCGCCAGTTGGGATCCACGCGGCAGAGGGTGCGCGTCGGCGCGCTCCAGGTCGGCGGCTCCCAGGCGCTGAAACGCGCAAGGACGGCGCGCAGTGAGTCCGGGCGCGCTTCATCCGGCAGCCGGGCGAGGTGTTCGAAAACGATGGCCTTGCCCGAAGCGCCGCACGATGCATTGAGGACTGCGTCGAGGACGAAGGCGTTTTCGCGGCGCGGGGTGACGGAGTGGATGATGCAGTAATGATCGAGCAGCGCCTGCCACTCCGTATCGGTCTGCGGCGGTGCGGCCAACGGCTCGCCCGCCAGCCAGGTCTGAACCACGACGGGTTGGTGGTAACGCACGCGGTCGATCCAGACCGGCCGCGGCGCGATGGTCAGCCCGGCTTGCTGCAACACAGTCAGGGCGGCGTGTTCACGTCCGGCCCGATCGCGGTCATCATGGATCGTGAACTTGACGGCGTAGTCGGTCGCGCCTTGGGTTGCTCGATAAACGCGGTTGTTGGCGCCGCCGGCGATGGGCGTGACGTGCCACCCGTGCCAGTCTTCGACCTGGCCCGGCAATGCCCTGTCAAGATGACCCAGCAGGTCTGCCAGCGATCCTGGCATGCCCCCTCCCTACGAAAAACATCGCCCGACCTTCATAGTGCCGGGCCACCGAACACCCAAATCCCTCCGCCTCAGCCGCGGGTGAAGACGCGATAGCCCCAGGGCGGCAGCGTTAACGCCGTGGCTGCGGCGAGCGTGACGGCCGCACCGCTGAAGGCGTCGACGAACTCACCGTGGCCCAGGCTGTCGCTGAACGCGACAGTCGGAGTCTCGGCCGCCTTGAACGTACCCTCCGGCGTGAATTGCCGGGTGTTGAGCTGATAGATCGTCGCGTCCTTGCTCCAGGCCGGGTGCGTGATGCGGTCGTCGGGTATAGGCTGGGACGCGGACAGATCGGACACGGTCACGCTCCTTGCATGACGGCCTTGACGGCTAGCCCCCGATCCGGCGGCCGATCGTCAGCGCGTCGGTCTCGACCTGGGCGATCAGGCGTTGCCGTCCTCCGACCTCGGTGGTCTCGATCAGCGCGAGCGCGTTGCGCCAGACGGTGGCGCGCCAACTTGTGATCACGCGCGAGATCAACAATTCGTCCAGCGGACCCAGCAGCCGGTCGAATACGTCCAGGAGCGGCATAGCCGGATCCAGGATCTGGTCTTGGACGGCGTCGATCGTGCGGCCGATGACGTCGTTGACATGCTCGTGATCGGCCTGTCGGCCGGCGCGTTGTGCGGCGTTCAGATCGGGCCACTCGGGTTGAAGCAGTTCCGCCACGGTCAGGACGAGGTCGTAGTTGATGTGGGCGTTGATGCCGAGCAGAACCTTGCGGAGGGCCGCCGTGCCGGGTCGGCAGGCCGCGTCGTGCGCCAGCCGCCAGACCGCCGGGGCGGCGGCCGGGTCGCGTTCGTAGGCGCTCAGGGCGTCGAAGTAGTAGTCGGCGAAGCGATGCAGCAGCCGATCGACCCAGACGCGATCGGAGAACTCGTGCGCGGCCAACGCCGTGAACATATTGCGTGTCATCAGTTGATAACAATCGAGGAACAAGGCCCGCCCATCCGCGACGGCCTGCCAGGCCTGAACCTGGGTCCGCATCCGGTCGACGAGTTGGGGGCTGACGGCATGGGGATCCTGCGAAAGCGTCATGGCTGTGGGTCAATCTTAACTCACCGGCCGGGTCAACCGCCAGGGCAATCGCACCTTGTTCCGCCACGCAGTTCGACACTGGGACATTCAACGGAACCGACGAAGCCGCCCAACGCGCCACGGTTTTCGCCCAGCCTCCCTCGAACGTGACATCGTCAAAGCACCGCGACCCGATTACGTCCGGCCTGTTTGGCAGCGTAGAGCGCCTGATCGGCCTGAGCCAACAAGACGTGCAGGTCGCCCACGCCCTTGGCGCTGTCGAGCTCGGCGACGCCCAGGCTCAGCGTCAGGCGCAGGTCGCCCTGAGGGGTGGCGATGACGTGGTGGCTCAGGCTGGTGCGCAGCCGTTCGGCGACCTGTCGACCTTCTGGCAGGCCGCTGCCAGGCAGAAGGATGACAAACTCGTCTCCGCCATAACGGCCGACGAGCTCGCCTTCGCGCAGGTTTTGGGCGACGAACCTGGCCGTTTCCGTAAGCGCCGCATCGCCGGTTGCGTGGCCGAATGTGTCGTTGACGCTCTTGAAGTTGTCGAGATCGAACACGATCGCGGTCAAGGGTTTCCCGGTGAGTCGGGCCTGGGCAACCGCGTACTCGGCAAGCACGTGCAGCTCGCGCCGATTGAGCAGGCCGGTGAGTGGATCGAGGCTCGCCAATTTCTCGAGGGCGGCCTGGGCGGATTTGCGCTCCTCGATCTCGTTTCTCAGTTCGATGGTCCGCAGGTAGTGGATCTCGGCATCGCGTCTGGCCGTCTCGACCTGGTGGATCACCTGCAGGCCGGCCAGGCGTTTAGAGGCGTTTTCGTTGAAGACGGTCTCCTTGAGCGTGTGAAACCGTTTGTAGTGTGCGAGAGCAGCGGCCGGCGTGCCCCGGCTCTCGTGGACTTCTGCCAGTAATTGATGGCATTGAAACTGCCCGGCGCGATCGTTTAAGTCCTCCGCGATCGCCAGGGCTTCCTTGAAGGTGGAGAGGGCGTTGGATTCATCCCCACGCCCGAGATGCACTTTTCCGAGGTTGAGCAGGTTCAGGAACTCATCATAGCGGGCGCCGCGCTCGCGTGCCAATGCCAGAGCGCGATGCAGTTCGCGATCGGCCTGCTCAAAATCCCTCAACCCGAGATAGATCTCGCCGAGCGTGCTGAGGGCCGTCAAGGTCACGGCCGACACACCTTTGTCGTGGGCGATGCGCAGACTCTCGTGGCAGGCCGCCAGAGCCCTGGGGCCGTCACCTCGTTGAAGATACGTCAGGGACAGATTGTTCAGGGCGACGCTTTCGCCATTCGCCATTCCCATTTCGCGGAACAGCTGTAACGCGCGTTCGCCCATGTGCAGGGCAGCGTCGAGGTCGTTGGATTCGGCGAAGATGTTGCCAAGGATGTTGAGCAGTCGTGCCTGACGCAGGCGATCACCGAGCGTTTCGGCCAGACGGAGCGCTTTCATGCCGTATTCGCCGGCAGCGGCAAAGTCGCTGAAGCCGCGATAGGTCCAGCTCATTGTGCCCAGGACATCGACCATGACTGGGCGCGTGTCCGCCATTCCGCCGGCCAGGCCTTCCAGGAGTTCGAGGACTCGCAACGAGTCCGTTAAAGCCTCGGTGTAGTTACCGACATCGTTGTTCAAGAAGGCCCGTGTGCGAAGGCTACAGGCCACGCCAAAGCCGTAGGACTCTAGCGCAAAGTCGCCGGTAGTCGCCAGCTGGTGGGCCAGCTCAGAGAGGCGCCGGGCGCGCACCGGGTCGTCCAGACGGTCGTCCCAGGCCAATTGATTGATGCGGTCGACCCGGGCCCGGTCACCCGCAAGGCCCTCTAGGGCGGCCTGCAACTCTGAAGGGATCTGATCCACGGCTCCTCCGGCACACACACACACGAGAAATGCAAAGACAAATCCCGCCCCGAACACGAATCCCCCTCACCAGGGTGATCATAGCCCAGCTTGAAAGACGGTCGCGCAATCCGACTCGCGCAATTTACGCGTTCGATCGGGTAGTCCTGACAGGAGACCGTTGCCGCGCAGACGCACAGCGACAGCTCCTTTCACGCAATTTGTGGCTGAATCCGGCTTGAAAAGACAACGGGCGCGACTGCCCTGCCGCCCACGGCAAGCACCCACACAGGTCCGAGTAGCGTGTATAATCCAGAAAAGAACATTTGAGCTGATGTTTTTGGGCTCTATGCACAAGAACAGCAGCGGGGATTGTGATTGAAGGAGGAGGGATGGAAGCCTATCTCGATCAAGATGCCTGGAGTCAACGTGGGCCGTCGCCGGATGTGCACCTCGTACATGAAGACAGCGGACCGTTGGGCGGCGTGTCACCACCCTCCGCCCGATTACTGGACCAAATTCGGGCAGCGACCCGCACGCGGCATTACTCGATCCGCACCGAAGACTCGTACTGTGACTGGGCCAGGCGCTTCATCCTGTTCAACGGAAAGCGGCATCCAAGCCAGATGGGCGTGCCTGAAATCAACGCCTTCCTCTCGCATCTGGCGGTCAGCGACCAGGTGGCGGCCTCAACCCAGAATCAGGCGCTGAACGCGCTGGTCTTCATGTATCGCTATGTGCTGTACCAGGATCTGGAGGGAGACATCAACCCGATCCGGGCCAAAGCGCCGGAGCGGCTGCCGGTTGTGCTGACACGAGCCGAAGTGCGGGCGGTGATGGATCAGCTCTCGGGGCAGCAGCTGTTGATGGCCCAGATTCTTTACGGCGGCGGGCTGCGCCTGCTCGAGTGTCTGCGGCTGCGGGTCAAGGACATCGACTTCGCCCAGCGTCAGATCGTGGTGCGCGACGGTAAGGGCATGAAGGATCGGCTGACGATGCTGCCCACCGGGCTGATCGAGCCGTTGCGCGCACAACTGGAGGACGTCCGGGGCCTGCACGCGCAAGACCTGGAGCTGGGCCTGGGAAACGTCTACCTGCCGTTTGCGCTCGAGCGCAAGCATCCGGGAGCCAGCCGTGACTGGATCTGGCAATACATCTTCCCGGCCCGGCGCATCGCGCCCGATCCGCGCACTGGAAAGCTGCGCCGGCATCACTTCGACGAGACCGTCTTGCAGCGCGCCGTCAAGGCGGCGGCGCAGAAGGCCGGCATCGAGAAGCGGGTCGGCTGCCACACGCTCCGGCACTCGTTCGCCACGCACCTGCTCGAGAACGGTTATGACATCCGCACCGTGCAGGAGTTGCTCGGGCACAAGGACGTCAAAACGACCATGATCTATACCCACGTGCTGAACCGGGGACCCAGAGGCGTGCGCAGCCCGCTTGACGAGTAAATGTGGCCGGGCTGGTGGCGTGCGCAGCCCGCTTGACGAGTAAATGTGGCCGGGCTGGTGGCGTGCGCAGCCCGCTTGACGAGTAAATGTGGCCGGGCTGGTGGCGTGCGCA
>JAEURK010000139.1 GCA_016789175.1 Anaerolineales bacterium | reverse complement strand
ACTGTTTGACTTTCTCCTGCACGTCGACAAGTATCTGAGCGACTTCATCGCCCAGTATGGCAACTGGACACTGGCGCTGTTGTTCATCATCGTCTTCCTCGAGACGGGCTTCGTCGTCACGCCGTTTCTTCCGGGCGACTCGCTGATCTTTGCGGCCGCGACCTTCGCGGCCCGCGGCGCATTCGATCCGTGGGCGATCTGGATCCTGCTGACCATCGCCGCGATCCTCGGCGACACGGTCAACTACTGGATCGGCCACCGGGTCGGCGCCCGAGCCTTCACCGGCGAAGTGCGCTGGATCAAGAAGGATTACATGGATCGGACCCACGAGTTCTTCGCCAAGTATGGCGGGCGTGCGATCTTCCTGGCGCGCTTCGTGCCGATCGTGCGGACCTTTGCGCCCTTCGTGGCCGGGGTCAGCCAGATGCCGTACGGGTTTTTTCTGCGTTGGAACGTGATCGGCGGCGTCAGTTGGGTGACGATCTTCACCTTGCTCGGCTACATCTTTGGCAATATCCCGTTCGTTCAAGAAAACTTCGAGCTTGTGATCGTGGCCATCGTCGTGATCTCGGTACTGCCCGCTGTCTGGGAGGCCTACACCGCGCGCAAGGCGACCCGCCCGAAAGCGCCGGACGCCCCGTGACGCGCTCTGGCAAGGTTTCGGCGCGGGTCGGCCGGGCGGCCAGAACGCCGGATGCCGTCAGGCCGCGGTCGACCGGTTGATCCAACGCTCAAAGCGCGCCGCCAGGGCGAACGCCGACGGGAAACTCACGGCGGTCAGGGCCAGTCCCACGAGCGTCCAAATCAACAACTCACCGGCGCTCATCGCCGTGACACCTAGGAATCGCACCAGGACGTAGCCGCAGTACGGCAGCGCCAGAAGCGACGTCGCCACGCAGGGCACGTACTTGCGGAAGATCAGCCACTGCCCGATATGCACGAGCAGATGGAGACCAAACGCCGCGAACGCGCCGAACCACAGCCCCTGCCAGCCGAGCGCCAGCGCCGCAAACGTTATCCCGGCCACCAGCACGAATTCGTGCAGAACGGCCACGGCGAATGCCGGGGTCGAGAGCCGGTCGTGATGGGCGCGCAGGATGCGATCCAGCGGCGGAAACCGGCGCCGCACCTCATCCCGGTATTTGCGCAGCCAGGGCTCGAACATGATGATCTCCTCAAAGTCGTGCAGCATGAAGACCACGGGCAACGAAGCCATTAGCAGGGTCAGATCCATGCGTCCCTCCCGATCCGGTGGCTGCCGGCTCGGCGACCCGGCAGCTACAAAAGCAATAAGGGTTACTTTAGTAAGCATCGTTGACAATCATCTTTAAAGCAATACACTTTGCATTAAGTATCAGGGACAAGCGTCACATGCCTGTGTCAAGCAAACCGAAGGTAAACGGGTCGACCCGCCGGGCGCGCCCCGGCGGCCGGAGCCAGCGGGTCGGCGAAGCAGTCGCGAAAGCGACGGTGGCGGTGCTGGTGCGCCGTGGCTTTGAGGGTTTCAGTATCCCGGAGGTGGCCGCCAAGGCCGGGGTCAACCCGACTTCGATCTATCGGCGCTGGCGCAATCGCGAGACGCTCCTGGTCGAGGTGCTTTCGGCCCACGCCGACGCAACGCTGACCATGCCCGACACCGGCTCCTTGCGCGCCGACCTGGTGGGTTATCTTCAGCAGGCCGCTGGCTTTCTGCAGACCCCGTTTGGGAGCGCGCTGTTGCAGTTGGGCGCCCTGGCTATGCGCCGCCCGGAGCTACAACCTTATCGGCGCACCTATTGGGAGAGTCGCGTCCGCCTGATCGAGGCGCTGTTCGCCAGAGCGACCGAGCGCGGCGAGGTCCGCCCGGGGGTGGACCCGGCGCCGCTCGTGGAACGGCTCTTCGGGCCCCTATATGTACGTTTGCTCTTCACGGGTCAGGCCATCGACACGGTCCAGATCGAGGCCGTGGTGGACAGTGTGCTGCGCGACACCGCGCGAACCTCGCGCGGCGCCCGACCGGCGCGACGGGACTAACGCTCGCGCAGGATCGCGGCCAACTCCTCGGCCATGACCGAGGCAGCCTGCGCGAAACCGCCGACGAAACGGGCGTGCGTCAGCGTTATCTGGAACAAGGAGAAGTCCGAGAACCCGAAGAGATCGGCGGCTTCGGGGAACCTGGCGAGGTAGACCGCGCGGGCTTCTTCGTAGCCAGCCTCGGTGCGCGCCCGTTGCGTCGCCACCCCGTTGACCGTGACCCGCGGCAGCGCCTGCGGCAACACGCCGGGCGGCGGTGGCGCGATGACCAGCAGACTGACGTTTGGGTCGGCCAGCATGTCCTTGGTATGCGTCGCGAGCGTGCTGACGTGGATGAGCAGGGTTGCGCTCACGCGGTCGACCGCGAATGGCGCCATCGACACGCTGGGATGGCCGTTATGCAGCGTCCCCAATGCGGCGACCGTTTGAGTCGCCAGGATCTCTCGTAGTCGCTCGGCGAATTCGGGTTTCATCGACGGTCAGCCTCCAACTCACGCCCACCGGCTCCCCGACCACCGGATTGCGTCGATCTTAGCATAGGCCGTCGGGGCCGATCAGCGCTGGCGGCCTCGGAATACAAGGATCGCGCCTGAAGGATGGGCGCTGTCAGCCCAGCACAACGGAGCTCACAGTGGTCGCGCCAGGGGCGACCAGCCGAACCAGGTCGGCGATAGCGCCCAGATGCGCTTCGACCTGCGATGCCTGGATCCCGGCCGGCGCGTAGACGGCGAACAACGCCCGGGTCGTCTCGGCCGAGATCGCCGTGCGCTGGTCCGGGCCATAGAGGACGCTCGAGATCACGCCATCCTGGTCGGCCATGAACATGTCACCGGCCTTCAACGGCTGGACCTGGCCGCGCAGCACCGTGTAGGTCTCGGTGCCGTCGGCGACGTCGACAGTCACCGGCCGATTCAGCCGATCGAGATCGTGCCCGGCAGTCAGCAAGCCGTTCTTGAGCTCGGCCATGAACATCGCTTCCACCAGCGCCGCCACGCCGGGCAACGCTTTGCCCTTGAAGGCGACCGACTCGAGCTGGGCCCGCACATGGTACGACTTCTGAAAAGGACGGTAGTAGGCAGCATAGGCCGCCAGCACGGGCTCACGCTCGAGCGATTTGCGGTCATGGCCGGCCCACCGGGCCCGCAGATTTTCTTCCAGTTCGCGCTTGGCCCGTTCGAGTTCAGGATGCTGCGTGGGGTTCACCACGCCGTCCAGGGCCAGGAATCCGGCATGGGCGGCGGGATAGGCGGATTGCCAGCGTTTTGTGACGAGGAAGGTCATGCCGGGATTGTAACGTGAGAGGAGACCCCAGCGCCTTCGGCGTCAGGCGGGGCCACCCAGACGGGGGGAGCGAAAGGCCAGGCGGTCGAGGCTCGACCCCCTTTCATCCAGGCATCAAATTCTCGCCTACGTCCAGGCAGACCTGGCCGTGACTCGGTTCGGTGCCCCGCTCAGTCGATCCGGTTTCGCCCGGCTGTTCCTCAGCCAGAGGCTGGCCCGCGCATGCGCTGGTGAGTCGACCAGGCCACCCGGATGAAGTTGAGCGTGTGCTGCAGCGGTTGAATGTGACTGGCCTCGCCGGCGTAGATGGTGCGGATCGGGACCCAGGCCAGCCTGTAGCGGCTCTTCAAGCAGGTCGCGAACATCGCGACCTCGAACTCGAAGCCCGTCTCGGTGTGGTCGAGCAGCTTCTCGATCAACCGCCGGCTGAGCAATCGATAGCCCGACTGGTTGTCGGGGATGGTTTGCCCGAGCGCCCACGTGAAGAGCCACTGGCCAAAGGTGTTGGCCAGCCGCCGCACCAGGGGCATCTGGTCAAAACGCCGGCGGCCGACGATCAGGTCGACTGGGCCTCTTTCGAAGGCCTGGAGGAATTGCGGGATCTCGCGCGGGTCGTGTTGGCCGTCGGCATCGAGCGTAATCACGTTCTCGTAGTACAGCTCAAGCGCCCGTCGGAATCCGGCCCGGAGCGCGGCCCCCTTGCCCTGATTGGGTGTTTGGATCAACACCTCCGCCCCCGCAGCCGCGGCCGCGGCCGCGGTCCCGTCGGTTGAGCCGTCGTCGACCACCAGCACCGGCGCATGACGCCGGGCACCGCGCACCACCTGGGCGATGCTCTTGGCCTCGTTGAAGGCCGGGATCACGATCAGTACTGAGTTCATGGAGAGGTCTCCCATTTTACTTGGCCACTTCGGCCGCCGAGCCCGATGGGATCCGCCGCAGCAGGGCGTACCCACCCGCAAGCAGGATAACGAGCGCAAACGACAGGGCGCTGAAGGTGCTCGCAACCCGGCTGACCCCTTCCCACTGCGAAGCGAAGAGATAGCCGAGGCCGCCGTAGATCAGCACCCAGATCAACTGCCCGAGCACATCGAAAGCCAGGAAACGGATGAGGGGATAACGGCTGCCCGCGATCACGTTGACGGCCGGCGCCAGCGGCATCAGCCAGAAGCGTGTCAGCAGGATGGCCCAGGCGCCCTGGCGATTGAGCGTGGCTTGAGCATGTTGCCAGAGGCCGCCCTGACCGAACTTGCGCCGAAGCCAGGGTTGCGCGAGGCGCCCGAGGAAGTACTCGCTGTGATCGGCCAGGGCCGCTCCGACCACGCAGGCCGCGAGCGCCGACCAGCCATCGAGCAGGCCGACGCGCACCGACGCTCCGGCAGCGATGATCACCAGCGTGATCGGGAACGGGATCCCGAGCGAGCCAACAAAGGAGATGAACAAGAGCGCTGACGCGCCGTATGTCGCCAGATTGGCCAGGGCCCAGTCGGTCAGGGTGTCCATGACCCACAGAGTAACCAACGCTTATTTGGAAGTGGTTCAGCTTTCGTGGGTTTTGTCTAAGCGGCCGATTCAACAGAAATCGGCGCTTTGTAAGCCGATTCTAAATCACCGCTCTCTATACTCGCATCGATCATCTGAGAAAAGTAGACGCACGGGAGCAAAATGAAGACCATCCTCAAATCACGCCTTGTGCAGATCCTCACAGCCGTCGCCGTGGGCCTCAGCGGCGTGCTGTATGCCCTGGCCGATCGGTACTTGATCGAGCACGTCGAGATCGCCAACGTCAATCAGGCGGCGGCGCAGAGCAGTTCGACCACAACCTCGAGCGAGGTGGCCGCGGCCACACCTGCCGCGACCGCCACCGCCCTCGACGTCGCGACCGAGGCGATCGCGGTCGAGGCGACCGCAGCCCCGGTCACCGGCGTCGTCATCGCTGACGACTGGAACTACCAGAGCGACGCCTACACAGTCTCCATCCGCCAGGTGACGACCGGCAGCGGCAACGACGCCCTGACCTACTTCATCGCCGACATCGTGCTGACCGACGCCACGCAGTTGGCCAGCGCCTTTGCCAAGGACAGCTTCGGCACGAACATCATCGAATACACATCCGCTATCGCGGCTAACAACAATGCGGTCTTCGCCATCAATGGCGACTACTACGGCTTTCGGAGCGACGGCATCGTGATCCGAAATGGCGTCATCTATCGCGATCTGCCCGCCCGTACCGGACTGGCTTTTTTCCGCGACGGTTCGATGAAGGTCTACGACGAAACCCAGACGACGGCCCAGGCGCTGGTGGATGCCGGTGTTTGGAACACGTTGTCGTTTGGGCCGGCCCTGATCACGAATTCGGTGATCGCCACCGACCTGAGCACGGTCGAGATCGACACCAACTTCGGCAACCATTCGATGCAAGGCGAGCATCCGCGAACCGGCGTCGGTATCATCGCCGAGAACCACTTCGTCTTTGTCGTGGTGGATGGGCGCAGCCCCGGTTACAGCCGCGGCGTCAGTCTGACCGAGTTCGCCCAGATCTTCGCGGACCTCGGCGCAACCGACGCCTACAACCTCGACGGCGGCGGCTCGTCGACGATGGTTTTCATGGGTCGGGTCGTCAACAACCCGCTCGGCCGCAACAAGGAGCGCGGCACCAGCGACATCCTGTACATCGGGCAGTGAGGGTCATCCTCCATCAGCTACTGAACAGCGGACCGGGCAAAGCTCGGTCCGCTGTTGTGGCGATCGGCTCTGAGCTCGCTCAGGTGATTGGCGTGCGTTGCGTGCGATCCGGGCTTGACGGCCACTCACGTCGATGGCACCATACGCGCACGCGTCGGCTCGCGCGCCCCACCCGCCGGCTCAAAGGCCATGTCCGATTTCATCATCCGCAAGCTCGACCCATCGGGCCACGAGACCTTCCGCTATCCAATCGACCGCGTTCTGCGGCGCACGTCCGACACGATCACGGTCGAAGCGACTTTCACGCGCCACGACCGGCTCGAGTTGGGCTATGCCACCTTTGAGCGCGGTGATCGCTTCGTCGAGCACTTCTACTCGGACCGCTGGTATAACGTCTTCGAAGTCCATGCCTTCGGGAGCGACCGGCTGCGCGGCTGGTACTGCAACATCGCCCGTCCGGCCGTTATTACCGCAAACGAGGTCGCCCAGGTCGATCTGGCGCTCGACGTCTGGGTCCGGCCGGATGGCTCCACCCTGGTGCTGGACGAGGACGAGTTCGCGGCGTTGAACCTCGACGCCGCCGAGGCCGAGGCCGCGCGCGCCGCCGTGACCGAGATCCAGGATCTGGCGGGACAAAAGGCGCCACCCTTCGCGCCGGTCACGCCCGAGTAAGAGGGAACGATGACAAAGGCCCTCAACTTTCAGGAGCGTGCTCGCGGGTGCCTGCTCGGGTTGGCGGTCGGGGACGCCATTGGGACCACGGTCGAGTTTCAGGCGCGCGGGACGTTTGCGCCGCTCACCGATCTGGTCGGCGGCGGGCCGTTCAACCTCGCGCCGGGCCAGTGGACGGACGACACCTCGATGGCACTGTGTCTGGCGACCAGCCTGGTCGAGACGGGCGGCTTCGATCCCGTCGACCAGATGCGCCGCTATACGCGCTGGCACCGCGACGGCTACCTCAGCAGCACCGGCCATTGTTTCGACATCGGCAACACGGTCCGGGCGGCTCTGGCGCGCTTCGCCCAGACCGACGAACCGTACAGCGGTGCCGCCGACCCGCACACAGCCGGGAACGGGGCCCTCATGCGCCTGGCGCCGATCCCGCTGTTCTATCGGCGCGATCCGGCCGCCGCCGAGCACTTCGCGGAACTCAGCACCCGCACCACCCACGGCGCGCCGGAGTGTCTGCAAGCCAGCCGGCTGTTCGCCGCCATCCTCGTGCGCGCGCTGAGCGGCGCCGAGCGTACTGAGGTGTTAAGCGCGGCGGACCCGGGCAACTTCACCGAATCCACGATCGCGGCCGTCGCGGCCGGCACATACCAGACCCGGACCCGCGATGCCATCACGGGCAACGGCTATGTGGTCAACAGCCTGGAGGCAGCGCTCTGGGCGTTTGCGACCACCGCCACCTACCGCGAAGCCGTGTTGGCCGCCGCCAACCTCGGCGACGATGCCGATACCACGGCCGCGATCTGTGGTCAGGTAGCCGGCGCGTATTACGGGGTCGATGGCATCCCGTCCACCTGGCTGGAGCGTCTGACGATGCGGTCCGAGATCGAGACCCTGGCCGATGCCCTGATCGCCTAGTGGCTGTGCCCGGTTTCGAACAGGTGCGACCAGGCCAACCGCAGCGCGTAGGTCAGACGGTCATCCGCCACCGGGCTCGCGGACGTTGGCTGCACCCCTCCCCCGGGCGCAGGCTCAAGCGCCTGCTCGAGGAAGCTGACCATCTCTCCCCAGGCCGCGCCGGGCGCTCCACCGGCGGCGATCGTCTCGACGTCCGTGACGAAAGCGTGGGGCTGATCGGGATAAATCGTGATCGTGTGTGCGACCCCGGCCTGCTCCAGACCGTCTTCGAAGCCGCGGACCTCGTCGAGCGGGATCGAACTGTCGGCGGCGCCGAAGATCCCCAGCACCGGCCCGGGCAGCCGCGTCAGCACCTCGGGATCGGTCACCACCTGACCGTAAAAGACCACCGTCGCGGCCAGGTTCGGATTGGTCAGGCTGTAACGCAACGACGCCCCTCCCCCGAAACAAAAGCCCGCGATCGCGATGCGCTCCGCATCGACCTCCGGCTGTTCGGTCAGCCAGGCGTAGATCGCCTCCAGATCCTGGTTCTGTTCGGAGGCCGGGGTCGCGATCACGTTATAGATCGCGCTCGGGAGGAAGTCGGTCGTCACACCACGGAACAGGTTCGGCGCGATGACAAGATAGCCCTGTTGTGCCAGCAGATCGGCCTTGGCGATCATCTCCGGGCGCAATCCCCAGAACTCGTGGATGAGGATAACAGCCGGATGCGGCCCCGGGCCGGTCGGGCGCGCGACATACGCGTCCACGTCCGGCCCGGGGCGACCCGGCACCCGCAGAGTCGCGATCTGCGCCAGGCGCCCGGCGCCCTGGCTGCGGTCGATCGCCACCACGGCCACGAGCACCAGCCCGGCCGTCAGCATGAGCCCAAGCACAGCCAACACGATACGTGCGAATCGACGCATAGAGCCTCTCCTGGTGATTCAGCAATGCCGGTTACGATATCGCCAACGGCGCGCGACCACCAGAATCACCAGTGCTTACGCACCCAAAGTGCAATTGAATCGAATGGGACGAGCGATCCCCATGCGTGAGAATTCGTTTCAATTGGTAACCGTTCAGTCCTATTGGG
>JAEURK010000115.1 GCA_016789175.1 Anaerolineales bacterium | reverse complement strand
CAGCGAGTCGGCTTGGATGGCCAGTTCAGTCATGGGTTGAATGAGAGCGAAAAAGCAGGTGCGGTGCGCGCGCCGGCTGGACCGACGCGCGCACCGCACCTGCTTGATGCTATTTCAGGCTGTTGGCCAGCGCCAGGCCGGCGTCGGCATCCTGGGCGCCGATGACGGCGTAGAGGAAACCGTCCTTGACCCAGACGATCGAGTAGGTGTCGGGGCCGCGCTCTCCGGCCGCAGTGATCAATTTGCCGGTCACGCCGTCGACGCTGACATCTTGTGAGACCGCGCCTTCGCTGGGCAGCGGCACGACCAGTGTCGTGGCCCAATCGAACTGCTGGCTGATCGCGACGGCCTCTTCGCTATCCATACCCGCGAACTGCAGCGCGAGCGCCGCCAGCTCCGACGGGTCGAAGGGCTTGTCGCTGGTCACCGAGGGGCTGGGCATCTGCTGCAGCAGGATGCAGTTCTCGTCAGCCACCGGGCTACGCCGCTCTTCCTGGCTGGCCAGGCGCGGGCACTCACCATAGGCCGTCGAGACGGCCGTCGGGATGTTCACGGTCAGGGCGGCGCCATCGGCCGCGGCCGGGAAGGTCAGGTCCGGCCGGCCGAGGTCGGTCAGGATCGATTGCGCCTTTATCGCGCTCAGTTTCATGACGAACTCGGTGCCGCCGCGCACGACGTGCTGCACCACCGGGCCGTCGCCGACCCGCACGGTGTACCCGGCCAGCTCGGAGGCCTGGGCCGTGTCGGTCACGGTTTCGAGCAGATCGCTCTCGCTGCGGATCTCGACCGAGTCGGCCAGGGCCTGTGAGGCCCGGCGCATCGCGGCCGAGTTGTTGTCGAAAGCGACGCTATCGAAGCGACTGAAGTCGATCGGCAGGGTCGCCACCTGCTGCACCCGGAAGAGCGCCAGGAATTGGCTGAACGCCTGCTGGACCGGCGTGAATGAGAAGGCCGCGGCGATGGCCGCGATCCCGAGCCCGGTCAGCAGCAGCGGCCGCAGCCGCGTGCGAAGTGATGTCCACATAGAGGTCTCCTTCTTCTGATACTCATTTTGAAAGCGGCGCCACGCGGCCCCGGCCGACGTCGGCTCGCGGCCCTGGGCGTCCAACGCCCGCAAGCGGGTCTGGATGAGCGAGCTCCGGTTCACGACCTCGGCCAATCGGGCGCGACACTCCGAGCAGCGCTCGAGATGGCGCGCGCCGTCCTGGTCGAGCTGTCCGTCCACGTGAGCGCGCAGGGCGCCATCATCCAGGTGTTGCATCTTGTCTTCCCCTGACGGCGGTCAAGCCCGCGCGTCTTGTTTCCACCGAAGGGCGAATTCGGCTTCGGCCCGAGCCAGCAAGGTGCCGACCGAGCCGGGCGCCAGCTTGAGCGCCGCCGCGATCTCCTGATAGGAAAACCCCGAATGGCGCAGGATCAGCAGCTGAGCCTCGCGCTCGGGCAGTTCGGCCAGCACGGCGCGCACGCGGGCGCCGGTGGCGCGGGCCTCGGCTAGTTCTTCAGGGCCGGTCGGCGTCGCCGCGTCGAGCCAGGCCTTCCCACTGGTCTGCTCGTGACCCTGGCGCCGCCGCCGGGCGCGCAGGGCGTTGAAGCCCAGGTTCATGGCGACCCGGTGCAGCCAGCCGCCCAGACCGGCGGCACGGTCACGCGGCGGACGTTGATACAGGCGCCAGAAGGTCTCCAGCGCCAGGTCCTCGGCCTCATCGGCGTCGCCGACCAGCCGGGTCAGCGTCGCGTGGATGCGCGGCCACTGCGCCAGGAAGATGCGCTCAAAGGCTTCATCCTGGCCGCCGGGTTCGCTCACAGCCGCGTGCTCGATGTCGATCGCCATCGCCTATCTATATAACACCGGCCCTGCCTGTTTTGTGACAGCCGATCCGAAACCCTGTGCACCCCTCGTTCGCCGGACCGCACCCGCCTCCCAAACGGAAAGCCCACCAACAAGCACACGCCGGCCGGAGTCGTGTGAAAACCGTGCGATCGGCGGGTGGGGGCCAGGCCCCGACCTTTGGCGCACCCCTTTTCGCGTTGTCCTCGGCTGGACGCCTGACCCGAAACCGGTGCGAGGCCCAATCGCGCACGGCCGGCCAGGCGGAGCAATTGGCCCTGGCCCGGCCCGTCAGCTGTGCTAACGTCAGGGATCGTACCGCGGCCCGATCGGTCCCAGCCGCCGCGTCATACATAAAGGAGCGCCATGCTGTACGGACAGATCCCCGGAATCGCGAAGCCGGTCGCACGCCTGGTCCAGGGCACGGTCATGATCTCGGGCGCCGACCCCGAGCGCGAGTTTGAGCTCCTTGACGCCGTATTTGCGCTCGGCGGCAACACCTTCGACACCGCGCATGTCTATGGCAACGGCGCCAACGAGCGCGCCTTCGGGCGCTGGGTCCGCGAGCGCGGCCTGCGCGATCAGGTCGTCATCCTGGCGAAGGGCGCGCACCACAACGCCGACCGTAGGCGCGTGACCCCATTCGACATCAGCGCCGACCTGTACGACACCCTGGCGCGCTTTCAAGTCGACGCGGTCGATCTGTACGTGTTGCATCGCGACGACCCGACCGTGCCCGTCGGCCCGATCGTCGAAGCCTTGCACGCGCAGCGGGCGGCCGGACGGATCGGCGCCTACGGCGGCTCGAACTGGTCGCATGCGCGCATCGCCGAGGCCAACGCCTACGCGGCCGCCCACGGCCTGACACCCTTCGCGGTCAGCAGCCCTAACCTCAGCCTGGCCGAGCAGATCGAGCCGCCGTGGGAGGGTTGTGTCAGCATCGGCGGTCCCGCGGGTGCCGAGGCCCGGACTTTCTATGCCGAGCACCGGCTGCCGATCTTCGCCTGGTCCAGCCTGGCCGGCGGTTTCTTCTCAGGCCGCTTTACGCGCGATAACCTGGAGACGTTCACGACCTATCTGGATGTGCTCGCCGTGAAGAGCTATGCCGGGCCCGAGAACTTCGCGCGGCTCGATCGCGCGGCGGAGCTGGCGGCCCGGAAGGGCGTCACCGTGCCGCAGATCGCGCTGGCATACGTGTTTGCACTGGGCCTGAACGTGCATGCCCTGGTGGGCTGCCAGACCGCGGCGGAGTTTCGCGCAAACGCCGAGGCGCTGGCGCTCGATCTGAGCCCGGAGGAAGCGTGCTGGCTGGAGCGCGGCGCTTAGGCGTCGAACCGGATGTCGAGCCGGCCCGCGGCGTCGTAGCTATAGTGCGCGGAGAAGGGCGGGGCTGCAGCGTCCAGCGCCAACAGGTGCGGGATCACGGTGACCAGATCCTCCACCAGGTCGCGCGTGGTCACGGCGTCGGCCGGCACCCACTCGAGCTGGCCCTCGGTCGAGGCGACCACGGCCCGGGTGTCTGCCCAGGCGGTGTAGACGTACAGGCCGATTCCGACTGGATCGCCGGCCTGGATCGTCACCACGCCGCGCAGGCGCAGGTCGCGGACCTCGAGCCCCGATTCCTCGCGGATCTCGCGCCGGGCGGCGGCGGCCGGGCTTTCGTCGGGCTCGATGTGCCCACCCAGGCCGTTGTACTTGTTGGCCCAGATGCGCTTGGTCGGCGCGCCGCGGATCAACAGCAGGTCGGCGCCGTGGCGCACGAAGCACAACACACGGGGGATGATCTGATAGCGATGGCGCGAGACGCTCACACCCTGGTCGGAAGCTGGCATGCGGCTGTTATACCAGACGCACCGCAAAAACACCGGGCGTACGAATGCGGAGACTTTCGCCGGAGGACTCGCGTTCGCACGCCCGGTGTTTCCACACGCAATCGCCCTCCCGGTGTTTAAGGCCTGCAACCCCACGCCGTGCTTCTGCGTAATATTCCTGTGACACGGCCCCCACACGCGGGCGCAGTTGTGCGCTCGGATGTAGAATAGGGGCATCTGGTTCACTCGTAGGAGCCTTGCAATGACCGACCTGTTCAAGAAAATCACTGACTCGCGCGGCCTGCTCGAAAATCTGGTCTCCAAGATCCCGGGGTTCTCGGGCTATATGGAGAAGGAAGCGCGCCGTGAGTCCGATCGGTTGCTCCGCAACACGATCGCCAACCGCTACGGCGAGCAGCTCGGCCGTGTGCGCGATCTGCAGACCCAGCTGCTCACCAGCGGCGGGATCGAGTTTGTCGACGATCTGCAAGACGCCGGCCAACGCCTGACCCGCTTCATCGACATGGTCAAGACGGCGGCCATGGGTTACGGCGGCTTGTTCGACGCCGTCAAGGTGAAGGAGAAGGAGCTCGAGCAGCTCTACGCCTTCGACTACACCCTGCTGGACAACGTCAGCAAGGTCGCGGCCGCGGTCGACACGATCGAGGCCGGCCTGAGCGATACGGCCGGATTGCCGGCTGCCATCCGCACGCTGGTCAAGGTCGTGGCCGAGTGCAACGACACCTACGAGCGCCGCAAGGAAGTCTTGCTCAGCTAAGACGCGCGGTGCCGACGACCCAATCGACGACGAGCTCACAGGACGATCGCCATGTTCAAAAATCCTTCCGGTCGAATCTTTGACATCATCGACTACCCCAGCATGGGGCCGAACGAAATCGTGCGGCGCCTGCCCGAGGGCGGCAACGGAAACTTCCGCATCGGCTCCCAGGTGCGTGTGTATGAAGGCCAGGCCGCGGTGTTCTTCCGCGATGGCAAAGCCCTCGACACCTTCGGCCCCGGCCAGCACACCATCACGACCGCGAACGTCCCGGTGCTGATCGACTTCATCGGCAAGCTGTTCAACGACCGCTCGCCGTTCGCAGCCGACGTGGTCTACGTCAACACCCGCGAGTTCCCGGACATGGGCTGGGGCACCAGCCAGCCGATCCTGGTCCGCAACCCCGGTATGGGCCTGGGTGTCGCGCTGCTCAAAGCGCACGGCACGTACGCCTTCCAGGTCAGCAACCCGCAGCAATTCGTGTCGCAGGTGGTCGGCGCCGCCGGCGCCTTCAAGACCGAGCAGATTCAATCCCGCTTCCGCTCGATCCTGCTCTCGAAACTGCAGGACCTGATCGCCGAGCTGGCCACCAAGGGCGGCAAGTCGGTGCCCGAGCTGATCGCGCTGACTGACGAGATCAGCGCCGGTCTGCTCGCCAAGGCCCAGGAAGATTTCAAGGCCGTCGGCATCACGCTCAAGCAGGTGTACGCCCAGAGCATCACACCCGATGAGCGCGGCGCCGAACAGCTGCGCGCGATGGGCATGCTCGACATGGCCACCTACACCCAGCTCCAGGCCGCCGACGCGATGCGCGACGCCGCCAAGAACCCCTCGGGCGGTGCGGGCCTGACGGCCGGCATCGGCGCGGGCATGGGTATCGGGCAGGTGCTCGGTGGCGCGCTTCAACAGGGCATGATGAACACCGCGGGCGCAGCGCCGGTCGCCACGGGCGCCGCAGCCGCGGGCGCTGCCGCCGGTGCCGCCGCTGCGGCCCCGACGCCCGACGTGATGTCGCCGGCCCAGGCCGCGACCTACTTGCAGGTGACCGAAGCCGACGTGATGCAGATGATCACCGGCGGCCAGCTCAAGGCCAAGCAGATCGGCAGCCAGTACCGGATCTCGAAGTCGGCGCTGGATGACTTCCTGAAGAGCTGAAAGCCGCGCCGCGCGCGGGCGCAGACAAACGACGAAAAAAGGCCGGTGGATCACGCCACCGGCCTTTTTGCGTCACAGACGCCGCCTGTCTGCGCTCGACTAAGGCGCAAATACATTCACGATCTCGCCGCTGGCCCAATCGAGCCAGAGCAGGCCGCCGTCCACGCCCAGCCAGGCTCCACCCTCCGCCCAGATCAGGGGCTCCGGGATCGACGCGATCGCGCTTTGCTGGCTCAATGTGAAACGGGCCAGCGGTTGAAGCTCGCCGGTGGTCAGGTCGACCGCGTCGGCGATGAGTTCGAAGGTGCCGCCCATTTCCGTGGCCGTCACGTGCCGCAGCACAACCGCCGTGCCCTCGGCCCCGCGCCCGATCGAGAAGTACGTCGCGCCGTCATCCAGGATCGTGCTGGCGCCTGACGTATACGGTTGGCCGTCGCCCAGTTCGGTCGACCAGCGCGTCTCGCCGTTGGCCGGGTCGAGCAACAGCAGCGCGCTCGCCGGCGTGCCGCGTGTTTCGGTGCGCAGCACCAGCACTCCGGCCTCGAAGGCGGCGACCGCTCGATAGGTCACATCCTCGTCCTCGAACCACACCCGGCTGGTGCGGGTCTCGGCGTCGACCTGATAGACGGCGTCGTTGAGGGTGACGTACGCGCCGGCCGCATTGGCGACGACGTGCAGGCCGCTGAACGCGCCGGTGTTCGCCACGGCTACCGTGGGCGCCGCAGCGTCGGGATTGTCCAGGTCGATGCGCGTCAGGCAGGTGCCGAAGAAGCCGAAGGCCACCAGCAGCCGCCGCTCGGCCGGCGCCGGCAGAAAGACGGCGTCCGCGGTCATCGCGTCTGGCAGTCCGCCGGCCCGGCAGGTGGGCGCGACGGTAAGCGCGGCGCCATCGACCGGGTTGACAAACGCCAGCAGCCCTTTGTCGTCGGCATCGGCGTCGATGATGATGATGTGCTCGCCGACCACATCGAATCCGATCGCGTCTGCCGTCAGTTCATACAACCAGAGCGGGTCGCCGGTCGCGACACTGTACCCAAGCACGGCGCCGTCGGCCGTCTCGGCCACGACCACGTCGCCGACGATTTGCACACAGGCCGACCGGCGACAAAACGGGGCGACGTCGCTCAACGTCGCGCGCCAGCGCTCGTCGCCGGTGGCGCGTTCCACGACGCTCAATACGTTGCCGTTCAGGATCGCGAGTGCATCGCCGCCGAACGACAGCGCGGGGCGCTCGTTGGCCTCGGTGACCGGCACCTGCCAGACCGCGACGCCTGCCCGAAGATCGACCGCAGCGATGACGTTACGGTTGTCGGGGATCGAATATGCCTGGGCGTAAACGACGCGCGTGTCAGCCGGGCCTGGCGCGAAGAGCGGTTGGCCCAGCAAGATGAGGTCTTCCACGCCGGTCGCTCCAGCGCTTGCGGGTTCGGTCGGCGCGGTGGTCGGCTGCGGGCGCGGGCTCCGGGTCGGCGCGGGCAGCGCAGTGGCTGTCGGCGCCTCCGCCCGCGCTGTCGGCGTTGCGGCTGCGCGCGGCGTGGCGCTCGTGCTTGCGATCCCGCCGCGGCTTAAGAACAGACCGCCGCCGACCAACACGACGGCGCCGATTGCGGCCGCCAGCAGCCCGACCGCGACACAGCCGATCAGCCAGGCCCGCGACCGGCCGGCCGGTGCATTCGCGCCCGGGGCACCCGCCGCCGGTGCACTCACAGCCGCCCCGGCCAACGGCACAGATGTGGCGCCCCAGGCCGGCGGCCGATCGGGCACGGTCGGCGCCGACGGGTTCGGGTCGGTCGGGAGATGCGGTGCCGTCTGCAAGGACGCCGCCAGCGCGGCGTGCAGGTGGCTGGCGGTGGCGAAGCGGTCGCGCGGATCCTTGGCCATGGCCCGCTGCAGGACCTGGTCGGCCTGCTCAGGCAGGTCGGGCCGAGCGGCGCGCAACCGGGGGGCTGGTTCCATGACGTGCTTGAGCGCGAGCGCGATCGGCGTGTCGGCCTCATACGGCGCGCGGCCCGCGAGCATGTGATAGGCCACGACGCCGAGCGCGTACAGGTCGGCGCGCCCGTCGATCTCTTTGAGGCCCTTGGCCTGCTCGGGGCTCATGTAAGCCGGTGTGCCGTAGACGGCCGTGGCGCTCAGGTTGACGTCGCTGTTGGCGATCTTGGCCAGGCCGAAATCGGCGACGTAGGCGTTTTCCTCGCGATCAAAGAGGATGTTGGCGGGCTTGAGATCACGGTGAACGATGCCGGCCTGATGGGCGCGATCCAGCGCCGGCGCGAGCTGGCCCACAATCCGCAGCGCCTCAGGCAGATCGATCGGGCCACGCTTGAGCCGATCGGCCAGGCTGCCGCCCGGCATCAGGCGCATCACCAGATAGGGCTGGCCCTCTTGTTCTCCGAAGTCGTAGACCGGGACGATAGCCGGATGTTCGAGGGTCGCGATGGTCTGCGCCTCGCGCAGGAAGCGCGCCTTGAAGCTCGGGTCATGCATCAGGTCGCGCGGCAGGATCTTGATCGCGACCTCGCGATTGAAGTTCGGATCGCGGGCTCGATAAACAGCGGCCATGCCGCCGCGCCCGAGTTCACCCTGGATGACATAGCGACCGATCTGGTTCATCAAATACCTTCAAGCGCATGCGATTGGCTCGGCTCGTCAGACCCGGCGCTCGCCCAATGTCCCCGGCAGCCCATGGCGCCCAAAACGCGCGTCCTAAGCTTGCGTTTCAGGGATTCAAAGCCCGCAACTCGCGCAGGTGCACCTGGTCGTGATCGAGTATGACCTGGATGAGCTCGCGCAGCGACGTCCGGCCAAACAATGCGTGGCGGGCCGTGCGTTCGTAATCGGTCGCCGTGAGCGCGCGCAGCCGGGTGATCGTCGCCAGGCGCGCCTGCCGGAAGGGCTCGAGCGCGGCCAGCCCATCCGCGGCAGCGTAGTCGCGTTCGAACGCCCAGCGGTCTGTGTCGACCCCGGCGATAAAGGGGTTGTCCTGCGTCTCCACCATCGCGATCCGCGGGCCGTTGACTTCGATCTCGACGTCGCGCAGATGGCAGGCGATGGCATTCGCCGACCAGGCGTCGTTCGGCGGTTGGGTATGCCAGCCGGTCGGCAACGCCTGCAACCGCGCCAGCTCGGACCACAGGCGGGCGAGGCTGCCGGCCAGCAGATCGGGCAGGGCGGTGACCGGCGTCGGCCCACGGCGGAGTTGTTTCAGGCAGTCCTGGGCCCAGGCACCGAAGGCGCGCAGGGGTCCGCGTCCAACCAGATCGACGCCCTCGGGCGC
>JAEURK010000102.1 GCA_016789175.1 Anaerolineales bacterium | reverse complement strand
GCGGCGCTCGATCAGGCGCAACCCGACGGCGCCGGCGCGCTCGATCACATCGCCGGCCGGAAGCAACGCCGAGGCGAGCCAACCGCTGCGGTATTCATCGAGCAACGTCTGCTCATCGGCACGCACCGGGCGGGCCTCGGTCAGGAAGTCGTCGCACAGAAACAGCCGGCCGCCGGGCCGGGTCACGCGCGCCGCTTCGCTCAAGTAGCGGTTGGGATTCGGTGCGTGGATGAAGGCCTCGATCGAAAACGCGAGATCGAGCGCGGCATCCGGCAGCGGCAGGCGCTGAAAGTCGCCGACCAGGGTGGCGCAGCGCGGATAAGGCGCCAGGTTGCGGCGCGCCTGCTGCGCCTGGATCGGGCTGAGCGTCACGCCCACGGCCGCGAACGCTCGTTCGAGCCGCGGTGCCAGGTAGAGCAGCGTGCCGCCGGTGCCGCAGCCCAGATCGCCGAGCGCCGGGTGCTCGACCGTCAGCCGCCGGGCCTGCTCGAGCACCAGGGTGTTGCTGAAGCTCAAGGCCGCGTCAAGCGAGGTCACGCCAGCGGCCCAGACCGAACGATGGACCGTCTGCGTGCCGCGATCGCCCCCGAACAGGCGAAAGAAAGCGGTATTGAAGTCGTAGTAGCGACGGACGGCTTCGCGTTGCCGGTCGGCGTCGGTCGGCGGATGAGTCGGTGTCACGATGCCGCCACTCTAGCGGGCACGGGTGAGATCAGGCTGAGGGCCTCAGGCCCCGTTGCGAATATCGTCGATCCCGCCGGCGCGGTATAGGATCTCGGTGAAGCGTGCGGCGCAGGCCTGGCCGCGTGGCGATTGCGCCGAGAACCCGACCTGCGTCTCGGACGGCAAGGCCCGGAAATAGCGCACCAGCCGCCAGGTCCGTGCATCGCGCGAGTAGTGGAAGGCCCAGGCTGAGCCGAGGCGGCTGATCCGCAGGTATACCTCGCGGCCGTCGATCACGACCGAGTTGCAGTCGTCGGAGCTGTCGCGCGTCACGACCGACACGACCATAGGCTCGTCTTGCGGCGAGAACTCGAAACACAGCTTGGCCCAATGGGTCGAGTCGCCATGGATGAAGATCACACCGGCGTCGTACATGGCCCGGAAGTCGACGGCCACCCGCGCCTGGAAGACGAACTCGGCGTCGGGCGGCGTAAACAACGCCACGGGCGCGTCGGCGATATCGACGGCACCGCGCGGGTCGATGAACGTATCGGTCAGGGCGCCGGCTTCGATCGTCAGAGCCTGGGCATCGAGCGCGCTCCGCACGGGCGCGCGCAGCCAGGTGAGTGCAGCCGGAAGGGTCGGCAACGAAAAGGTTTCCATGGCCTCTCTCGAAGGGGGCAGGTCGACCGCCAGGGCAATCGGTCTACAGCGTGTACGGATCGCGCGCCTGCAGAAACGCCAGCAGCGTGGCGCGTTGCGGATGATGATCCAGCCAGGCGCGCACGTCGCGCACCCTGGCGTAGTCCTCGGCGCCAAAGCGCTCGAGGTACAGGCGTTCGAGCGAGCGCTGTGCCTCGGCCGCGCGGATCTGAGCCTGCCAGGGCTGGGTGAACAGCCGGTTGACCTGGTCGTGCAGCTTGTGGCGCACCGCCGTGGCCCACTCATCGGCGTCGAACCATACGCCGTTGCAGTGTGCGCAGCGCTCGACAGAGAAGCGCGCGCCCGGCAGGATGTGGTAACGCGTCAAGAACCGGCGACAGGTCGGGCACAGCTTGAGGTTTTGCGTATCCGACACCGGCGTATCGTCTGGCGTCAGGTCCGGCGCGCCTTCAGCGGGGCGCGCGGCGACCCAGGCCAGGTAGGCGTTCGAGTCCACCCACACGCCCTGACAACCGCTGCAGCGAAAGACAGGCGGATCCGACTCACTCAGCGTAGGCGCGCCAAGCGGCGTGCCGCAGTTGGGACATTGCATGGCGATGCTCCTTATCAACGGACACTACGCCAGCGGGCGCTCCTGCGTCGCCAGCGTGAATCGGTCGTGATAGGCCAGCAGGTCGATCAGATCTGGATGCACCTCGCGTGGCCCGAACGCGGCCACCGGTTTGCAGACCGCGTACTTGGTGCTGGCGTGGGCGTAGCGCCGTTCCCATTCACGGAAGCGCGCTTCGCTCCCGACGTCGTCCCACGGAAAGCGCGCCGGCGGGCCGCTGACCGCGCAACGCCACGGCTTGGGCGTCAGCCGCGCGCGGAAGCACCCCTGCGCCTGACACAGCCGCACGTACAAAGGATCGCTGCCCAACTGGCGCAGGATATCCAGGGCATCACTGCGCGCCGGATCAAAGACCTCGTTCGTGACGACGCCGCGCAGACCGGCCGCTGTGCGGTATACGCGCAGCCCGAGAAAGGGGTTGCGGCGCGCCCAGGCGCCGAGCCGCTCAAGGTGCGGCGCGGCCGGATCCTGCGGCTTAGCGCCGAACAACTGCTGCACGGCCCCGACCAGCCCGCCACCGGCGCTCGTCTCCGGGAAGTCGATATCGATGAACAAGGCCCGAGCCGCATTGAGCACCTGGGCGCCGTACTGGTTGCGCGTGATCAGAGCCGCCTCGCCACCGGCGCGATCGCGGATCGCATCGACGATCTCCTCGCGCAGCGGCCGGTCGGCGTAACCGTAGCGGTCGAGTTCCTGACCGGCGCGGACCTTGAGCGCGATCGCGGCAACCCGATCCTCGGCGCGCGTCTGCGCCTCGCTCAGGCTGACATCCGACCAGCCCCAGCAAGCGATGCGGCGGGCGAGGCCGTTCGGGCCCTGCGCCGATTGCACCCGTCGAGCCCAATAGCGTGGGATGTGCATGCGGATCGCTCCTGCGGCCTGGCTCAGGCGGGATCGAGCACGCCGTAGGCCGTGAT
>JAEURK010000093.1 GCA_016789175.1 Anaerolineales bacterium | reverse complement strand
GCCAGGATCGGGGCGCCCGCGCGCGAGCCTTCGAGCCGCCAGCCCGCGATCTGCGAGGCCACGCACGCCGCCTGCGGATCGTCGATCATGACCCGGATCGCCGAGAGCAGCCGGCCGCCCAGCGGAAACGCTTCATAACTGACTTCGGCCAGGCCACCCAACGTGATCTGCGTGTAATACTTGGCGGCGAGCCAACCGCCGGGCGCCTGCTGGCCCATATCGATCAGCGTCGAGCCATTCTCCAGGGTTGTCACGCGCACACCCAGGCGCTCGGGCGACTCCAGGATCTGGCGAACGACACGCATGGCTTCTTGATTGACGCTGATCATCTCGGTCCTGCCTCCAGAACGCCGAGCCCGCCATCCACGTTGATGAGCGTCCCGGTGATGTAACTCGCCGATTCCGATGCCAGAAAGGCTACGACGCGGGCAATCTCGTCTGGATCGCCGAACCGCTTCAAGGGGATATAGCGCACGAAATTATCTTCGCCCAACGCAGCCATGCCCGCCTTCAGCGCGTTCGTGTAGATCAGGCCCGGCGCGATAGCGTTGACGCGGATGCCGTGGGGCGCCAGGTCTAGGGCCATGGCCCGCGTCAACGACTCGATTGCGCCCTTGGACGAGGCGTACAGGGTGCGGTTCGGGATCGTCTGACGGGCCAGGATCGAGCTGATGTGGATGATGCACCCCGCCACGCCGGCGGCTATCATGTTCCGCGCCACGACCTGGCTCATGGCAAACGGGCCGCGGACATTGGCGGCGTAGGTCAGATCGAATTGGTCGAGGGTCGCATCGAGGAAGCCGGACCGATCGGGCGCTGAGGCATTGTGCACCAGCACGGTCACCGGGCCCCAGGCCGCCGTCACACCCTCGAGCATGCGCTGAACATCGGCGACGCTGCCGACGTCGCCCTGCAGTACCAGCGCCTGCCCCCCGCCGCTTTGGATGTCATGAGCGACGCTTTCGGCGCTGTCACGATCCTCGCGGTAGTTGACCACCACCCGGGCTCCGCTCGCCCCAAAGAGCCGGGCGGTTGCCGCGCCGATCCCGCGCGAAGCGCCGCTGATGAAGACCGTCTGATCCTGAAACGCGTAGGTGCTCGAGTTCATGGGGTGTTCCACCTGCCCTCGTCGAGGAGCCACTCTTGAAGGTCCTGAAGAAAGGCGGCGGCCGTCGCGCCGTCGATGAAGCGATGATCAAACGTCAGGCTGAACCAGGCTCGCTGCCGTTCGGCAAGCGCCCCGTTCACCAGGGCCGGCTCGGTGCGCACGCGACCGACCAGCAGGATCGCGCCCTCCGGCGGCCGCGGCAACGGAAAGCCGCCGTCGATCCCGAACATGCCCAGGTTGCTCACCGTGAACGTGCCGCCGTCGATGTCCGCCATCCCCAGCTTACCGGTGCGCGCGCGCTGAGCCAGATCGGCGACGGCCGCAGCGAGCTCGGTCAGGCTCTTCTGATCGGCGTCCCGGATGACGGCCACCACCAGCCCATCCGGTACGGCGACGGCGACGCCCAGGTTGATGACGTCGAAGATGACCACCGATTGCTCGACGAGCTCGGCATTGAGCCAGGAGTGCGCGCGCAGCGTCCGCGCGACACCCGCCAGCACATAGACGTTTAGCGAGACACGCTGCTCACCGGCCGCCTGGCGCGCCGCCTGGACGGCCGTGAGATCCATGTCACGCGTCACCTGGCTCAGCGCGGCCCGATCGACGGAGTCGCGCATGGTCTGAGCCATGATGCGCCGAACACGCCCGAGCGCGCGCGTCTCACGAACCGGCAGATTACGGTGAACCGTAGGTGAAGACATGCGGACCTCGATCTATGCTCCCCGGATCTGGGCGGCTTCTTCCGGCGTCGCCGCGATGATGGCCAGGGTCGTGCCGACCGGCACCGTCTCGCCGACGGCAACCAGGATCCTGGCGATGATGCCGGCCTGGGGGGCCGCCAGCTCGTTGTTCACCTTGTCGGTCTCCACGTCGGCGATCACTTCGTCCAGTTCGACCCGGTCCCCCTCCTGTTTGTGCCAGACGGTGACGGTGCCCTCTTCCATCGTCAGTCCCCATTTGGGCAGGATCACGTTTTCAGCCATTTGAGTCCTTTCGTGATGAGCCGGCGGCGCCGGCCACAGGCGGCGAGTGGCTTCAGGCCCCCGACGCTATTGCATCGTCTGGCGCACGCCGGCGAGGATGTCGTCCTTGCCGGGCAAGATGAGCTTCTCGAGCGGCACCGAAAACGGGATCGGCGTGTCGAGACCCGAGACCCGCACGACAGGGGCTTTCAGGTAACCGAAGCATTCCTCGCTCAACGTGGCGCTCAACTCGGCCGCCAGGCCGCCCATCTTGGGCGCTTCCGTCGCGACGACCGCCCGCCCGGTCTTGCGCACCGACGCGACCAGGGTCTCGGCGTCATACGGCCGCACCGTCCGCAGGTCGATGACCTCGGCCTCGATACCCTCCTGGGCCAGGACCTCCGCGGCCGCCAGCGCATCGTGAACCAGCTTCATGGCCGTCACGATCGTGACGTCGCGGCCCTCGCGCCGGACCGCGGCCCGGCACAGAGGCGTGGTGTAGTAACCCTCCGGCACGTCACCCTTGACCCGATACAGTCCTTTATGCTCCAAGAAGAGCACCGGATTGTCATTCTCAATCGAGGCCGCCAGCAGGCCCTTCGCGTCGGCGGGCGTCGCGGGCGCCACGACCACCAACCCGGGGACGTTCATGAACCAGCCCTCGACCGATTGCGAGTGATGTGGGCCGCCGCCGAAACCGCCACCGGCCGCGGTGCGCACCACCAGCGGGGCCTTGAACTGCCCGTCAAACATATAGTGCATCTTGGCGGCGTTGTTGACGAGCTGGTCGTAGCATTCCCCGAGAAAGTCGGCGAACATGATCTCGGCCACCGGCCGCATCCCGACCATCGCGGCGCCGACACAGATGCCGACGATGGCGGCTTCGGAGAGCGGCGTGTCGCGCACGCGCTCAGCCCCGAACTTATCGAACAGACCCCGCGTGACGCCGAAGTCCCCGCCCATGCGGCCGATGTCTTCGCCAAGCAGGAACACCGACGGGTCTCGCGTCATGGCCAGGTCGAGCGCTTCGTTGAGCGCCTGGACGTATGTGCGAACGCGCACAGCTTCGGCGGTAGTCATCGCGGCTTTACCTCCCAACCCACATAAACGTCGGCCACGGCCTTCGCGGCCTCGGGCATCGGGCTGTCTTTGGAGAACTGGATCCAGCTCTCGACGTCGGCCTTGACCTCAGCGTCGACGCGGTCGAGGTCAGCGCCCGTCACACCGCGAGCGGACAGCGCCTGCCGCGCCAGCTTGAGCGGGTCGTGGTCCTCTTTCCAGTAGCGGACCTCCTCGGCCGGGCGAAACTCGCCCGAGAAGATGCCCTGCCAGCGCCAGGTCTTGAACTCGAGGAAATACGGGCCGTTCCCGGCGCGGATGTGCGCCACGGCCTCCTGCACGGCGGCGTAGGCGACTTCGATATCGTTGCCGTCGACCTGCTTACAGGGGAAGCCATAGCCGCGTGCCATGTCGACGATATCGCCGCTGGCATGCGACGCGGCCACCGGCGTCGAGATCGCGTAGCCGTTGTTGACGCACGCGTACAGCACCGGCAGTTGCCAGATCTTGGCCATGTTGAGGCTCTCATGGAACTCGCCGCGCCCGACGGTGCCGTCGCCGATCACGCAGCAGGCCACGCGCGGCTCGCCGCGCATCTTCCAGGCCAGGGCCACGCCAAGCACGGTCACCATGAACGAGCCCTCGATGGCGTTGTCACCGAAGTTTCCGACAGCCGGGTTGGCCGAATGCAGGCTGCCGCCCTTCCCACCGCTCACGCCGGTGGCCCGGCCGAAAAGCTCGGCCATGATGCGGCGACCCTCCCCGCCGTGCTTCTCCTCGGCCAGCGCGTTGAGGCCGTGACAGCGGTGGTCCGGGAAGAACGCGTCGTCGGCGCGGAGGTGCGCCGCCAGCGCCGCCTGGGTGGCCTCCTGCCCGACGCCGATGTGCAACATGCCCGGCACCGCGCCGCGCTTGAACTCGCGCTCCAATCCGAGCTCGAAGGCCCGGACCAAAGACATGTCCCGATACAACTCCATTAAGACTTCGATGTCGATGCTCATGCTCGCTCCCGGTGGGTTAAGGGGGTTCCGCCCCCGGTGACAGCTGGACTGACGGATTCACTAATCGCTGCAGCCAATTGCGGTGCGCACCTCCGCGTCAAACAGGCGGTGATCGAGGCGTCGGTTGACGCACGCCCAGGTGGGGAAGGATCACGAAGAGGGTAGCACGGCACGGCGAGGAGTGTCAAGCATAACTTGAATAATTTGAGCAGCACTGAATATTGGGTTCCGCGTTTCGTTTGACGGCTCCCGGCCGGCGGTGCTACACTGACGAGGTGCCCAAGACCCGCCCCACCTCCAAGGCTTCTCCGAAACCACAACCGCCCAGCCCGGCGCCCACCGTGTTTGGCCAACGCGTCCGTCGGCGCCGCAAGGAACTCGGCCTCAGCCTGCAGCAACTGGCCGGCCGCACGGGCCTGACCGCGAGTTTTCTGAGCCTGGTCGAGCGCGGCCAGAACAACCCGTCGCTCCAGTCGTTGCACGGCCTGGCCGAGGCCCTTGACGTTCCGCTGTTCTATTTCTCGCAGCGGAACGACGACAACCCGGTGGTGCGCCACGACAATCGCGTCAAAATCACCTTTCCTCCGGGCAATGTCACCTGTGAGCTGTTGGTCCCCAATCTGCGCAACCGGCTCGAAGTCTTCATCGGTCGGGCTCACCCGTCGGCCGGAAACATCGCCCGCACGCCGACCAGCGACTCGGAAGAGTGCCTGTACCTGATGCAGGGCCGTCTGCGTGTGCAGCTGGCCGAGCGCACCTACGAGCTGGACGCCGGCGACAGCATCTACTTTCACGGGGTCGATGTGCGCGAAATCCGCGCGCTGGGCCGACGGGTGGCCGAGTACATCTCGATCATCACGCCGCCCATTCTCTGACCGCGCGACCGTCTGCCCGGCCCGCCGGGACACCCGCCAGCCTGCAAAATCCGGAGTGCATCGATCGCCTTGCCAAGTATGGCAAGGCGTTTTTTGTGTCTGGATTGTCATCAAGCAAAACTCAAATTATTCAAGTCATACTCAATTCACGATTGACACCCGCAAGCGCCGGATGCTACACTGAAGACACATCCCAGAAAGGTCCCATGCATACCGTGCCGCCTCTTTCCACAGTGGCCGCCGAGGCCCGGGCGTTGGCCGCCGCTCTCCACGAGCGCCAGGTCCGTTTCCTGGCGGATCTCATTTCCATCCGGAGCTACACCGGCCAGGAGCAGGCCGCCGTCGAACGAACGCTGCAGGAGCTGCGCGCGGTCGGCTGCGCGGACGTCCACGTCGACTCGGCCGGCAATGCCCTGGGTCGAATCGGGAACGGGCCACGGGTCCTGCTGTACGACGCGCATCTGGACACCAACGAGGTCGCCGACGACTCCGAGTGGCCCCACCCACCCCTGCAGCCCGTCGTCGAGAACGGCGCGCTCTGGGGCCTGGGCGCGTCGGACTGCAAGGGCGGCGTCGCGTCGATCGTCTACGGCGCCGCGATCCTCGCCGCGATCCTCAAGGCGCTCAAACGGGAGAGCGACTTCACCGTCTGGGTGATGGGCGCGACTCTCGAGGAGGACGCCGAGGGCTTTGCGCTTCGTTCGCTGGTGGAACGGGATGGTCTTCGCCCCGATGTCGTGCTGCTGGCGGAGGCCACCGACCTGAGCCTGAGGCGTGGTCAGCGCGGCCGCTGCGAAGTGCGCGTGCGGACCACCGGCCGAGCGGCCCATGCCAGCACGCCCGATCTGGGCGACAGCGCCCTGCTCAAGATGCTGCCGATCGTCTCGGCGCTGCAGGCCATGAACGCCTCGCTGCCCACGCACCCGGTCTTCGGTCAGGGCACCCAGGCCGTCACCCTGATCGAAGGGCCCCACACGCCCAACTCGGTGCCGAGCTGGTGCGAGATCGCCCTCGATCGCCGCATGATGCCGGGCGAGACGGCCGGCTCCATCCTGGCCGGGATCGAGGCAGCCGTCGGACCGCTCGGCGGCACGGCCCGGATCGCCGAACAACCCGTGCGGACTCACACGGGGCTCCAGCTGGACGGCCCCAGCTATTTCCCGGGTTGGTACCTGGAGGACGGGCATCCCGTCTTGGATGCGGGCCTCGAGACCTGTCAACACCTGTGGGGCGCCCGGCCCGCCGTCGACGTCTGGCGTTTCAGCACGGATGGCACCTATTCGGCCGGTGCGGCCGGCATCCCCACGCTGGGATACAGCCCGCAGGAAGAGCGCTACGTGCACGCCGTCAACGATCAAGTCGACCTCGGCAAACTCGAAAAAGCTGCAGCGTTTTACGCGCTGTTTCCGTTCGTCTTTTCCCCGAAGGAGTAACCTCATGCATACACAGCTGTTTGGCAAGGATTTCATCACGACCGAGGATTGGTCGAACGCGGAGCTGGAAGCGGCCCTTTCCCTGGGCGATGAACTCAAGCGCCGTTTCGCCATGGGCGAGCTGCATGACCACATCCTGCGCGCTAAGACTCTGTACATGCTCTTCTTCGAGGAATCCACCCGCACCCGGAATTCTTTCGAGACCGGCATGACCCAATTGGGCGGCCATGGCATTTACCTCACCCCATCGGCCACTCAAATCGGTCACGGCGAGAACGCCAAGGACACCGGCATGGTGCTCGGCAGCTACGGCCATGGCATCTCCGTCCGCGACTGCCGCACCGACATCGGCCAGAAGTATCAGTACGAGCTGGCCAGGCACGCCAACGTGCCGATCTTCTCGATGCAGGACGACGTCGACCACCCGTGCCAGGCCATGGCCGACTTGATGACGATCCGCGAGAACTACGGCACCAACCTGCGCGGTCGCAAGTTCATCATCTCTTGGACCTACGCACCCAAGTACGTGCGCCCGCTCTCCGTCCCGCAGTCGCTCATCATGCTGATGACGCGCTGGGGCATGGACGTGACCCTGGCACACCCCAAGGGCTTCGAGTTGATGCCTCACACGCTCGAGGCCGCTCGCAAACACGCCGCCGACCAGGGCACCAAGTTCGAAGTCGTCGACGACATGGACGCGGCCTTCGAAGGCGCCGACGTGTGCTACGCCAAGAGCTGGGGCCCGATCATGGTCACCGAAGAGCCGGCCGCCGTCCAGGCGATGTGCGACGAGCACAA
>JAEURK010000047.1 GCA_016789175.1 Anaerolineales bacterium | reverse complement strand
GGTGGCTGACCCGCCCGCTGGCCGAGTCCCTCATGGGCGGGGCGCCCACGGGCCCGGGTTGGCTGCTCTGTCTGACAGGCTGGGTCGGGGTGCTGCTGGTGGGCGCGCTCGACCTCGGTCGGCGGCGAATGTTCTAACAGCGAAAACGCAAAGGGCGCGAAGCCTCAAGTTGAGGTTTCGCGCCCTTTGCGTCTTCGCTGTTGTTGTGTGCCCCCATGGGGATTCGAACCCCAGTTTTGGCCTTGAGAGGGCCGCGTCCTGGTCCACTAGACGATGGGGGCGGGACAGCGCGGGAGATGATAACACAACCACGTGAGAGACTCAAGGGCGAAGCCTATTGAGCCGCCAGCACGGCCAGAGACACGAACAACAGGGTCTCGATGACGCGCTGCAGCAGGCCGCGCACGGGGCGCACAGCCGACACCGAGAGGCCGACCCCGCCCGCCAGAGCCAGCACGGCGGGCCCGGTGAATACACCGCCCGCCGCGTACAGACAGGCGCCCCCACCCACGTACTCGACCGCGCCGGCCAGGTTGTGGAGTTGCTGGCGCCACGAACCCTGCAGCGGCGAACCCGGATCGCATGGGAAGAGCGCGGCGCCCACATAGCCGATCCCCAGACAGGCTGCCAGACCGACCGCCGGCGCAAGTTGAGGATCGCCCGCCATGGCCGCGGCCAGGGCCCACAGTGCCAGGCCGACCGGTAGGAACAGCCCCCACCCGACGACGCGCCAGCCGGGCGCCCCCCACTCGCCCAGCTCGCTGAGGGTGTCGCGCCGCTGGCTGTAGCCGGGCCGGCGGATGGAGAAGAATGTCACGCCGATCAGGAGTGTCAGGCCGATGACGAGGGCTGCCAGCGTGAACACGCGCTCAGTCCTTCACTGCGCCAGTAGATACGCGATCAGCGCGTCGATCTCGGCGTCGGTCAGGCGATTGCCGAAATTGTCGGGCATCACATGGCTCGGGAACCCGTCCACCACGTGCGCATCGGGTTCGCGGATGGCCTGCGCCAGGTAGGCTCCAGCCGACAGGCCGGCCACGGTCGACCCGGCCCGATCGGCGACGTCGGCCAAAGACGGGCCCACCAGCGTGACCCCGGGCTTGAGCGAGTGACAGGCCGCGCAGCCGTTGCTAGCGAACACACCGGCGCCGGCGTCGGTGTCCTGGGGTGCGGCCGCGTCACCCGACGCCTGGGCCAGCGCGGGTCGCGCACCGACGCCCGCCACGTTGCGCAGAAGAAACCAGTAGCCGGCATCGATCTGGATCGCGGCAAAAAGACAAAACGGGACGAAGACGCAGGCGCCGAAGACCGTGACGACGAGGGTCAACGGCCAGCACCGGCGCCAGGCAGGCGGTGTGGTTGGAACAGACATGATCCGAGTTGGGACTCCTTCGGTTGGCGATGGGCGCGCGCTGTTGTGTTGTACGGATCGGCGACGACGGGGTTGCAGAGCATTGTTAGGTCGCTGATAGGTCCCCGTTCTTTAGAGTCCGAGTCGGCCTGCTACACTCAGCCCACGTTCTGCGTATTGCCTGCGAAAGGAAGCGCCATGTCGTTGACACCCGAACAAGCCCAACGTCTGCGCCTGCCGCACTACCCGCGCTCCGCCGGGCACGATCCCGAGTGGGCGCTGACCCACCTGATGGGGCCGAATGCGCTCTGGTTGACGGAGGCGTTGGTGGAGACGATGGAGCTGCGGCCCGGGATGCGCGTCCTCGATATGGGCTGCGGCACGGCGCTCAGCTCGATCTTCCTGGCGAAGGAATTCGGCGTACAGGTCTGGGCCAATGACCTGTGGATCCCAGCCAGCGAAAACTGGGCGCGGGTGCAGGCCGCCGGCGTGGCCGACCGCGTCTTTCCGATTCACGCCGAAGCCCACGCCCTGCCCTATGCCGAAGGTTTCTTCGACGCCGCCGTGAGCCTGGATGCCTATCACTACTTCGGAACCGCCGACCTGTACATCGGCTACTTCGCCCGGTTCACCCGACCGGGTGGCCAGATCGGGATCGTGGTGCCGGGCCTGCACGCCGAATTCGAGGCCGGTGTGCCCGCGCACCTGGCGCCGTATTGGGATTGGGAGTTCGGGAGCTTTCACAGCCCGGCGTGGTGGCGGCAGCACTGGGAGAAGACCGGTCAGGTCGCGGTTGAGCGGGCCGATACGCTGCCCGAGGGTTGGCGCGAGTGGAAGCTCTGGCTCGAGATCTGCCGCGACGCCGGCTACCGACATTCGCCCAATGACCTGGCCCTGCTCGAGGCCGATGCGGGCCAGCACTTCGCGTTCGCGCGCGTGGTGGGTCGGCGACCAGGCGCCTGAACGAGCTTCGACTCATTCGACTCATACGAGGTAGACCCATGACGTCGACGAAACCCACGCGCGACCCGGCCTGGCCGATGGTGCGCCGCCTGCTGACCCTGGCCGGCGGAGCCCGGCGCTGGCTCTATCTGGCGCTGGCGCTCGACCTGCTTCAAGCCGCCGCGCTGGTGCTCGGCAACCACTTCAACCGCGGCTTCTTCGAGGCGGTCACCAACCAGGATGCCGCGGTGTTCTGGATGTACGTCTGGCTTGCGCTGGGCACCTCGGCCGCCAACATCCCGCTCTCATACGTCAAAGTGCGCGGGGTGGGCCAGTTTGCCGAGGATACGCTGACCCGCTTGCGCAGTGACATCGCGGCCAGCAGCGCAAAGCTGCCGATCGGTGACCTGGAGGCCCGGCACTCCGGCGACCTGGTAGCGGTGCTCAACGCCGACCTGGCCAAACTCAAACTGCTGCTGGGCAGTCACCTGATCGACCTGATCGGACAATCGGTGCGCGCGCTGGCCGCCTTCGGCTACATCCTCTCAGTCAACTGGGTGCTGGCCCTGGTGGCCACGATCCTGACCCCCGTGATCTTCATCGCGATCTCGCTCCTGACCCAGCCCGTGGGCAAACGCAGCGAAGAGATGCAAACCGAGATCGGGCGCGTCGTCAGCGTGGCGCAGGATGGGCTGGCCGGTGCCATGGTCGTCAAGGCCTTCAACCTGGCGGACCTGTTGGACGCGCGGTTCGCCGAGGCCAACCACAACGCCCTACGCAAAGGCCTGGGCATCGCGCGCCTGCGAGCCATCATCGATGGCATCTCGCTGCCGATGTCGATCACGCCCTTCATCCTGGCCATCGGCCTGGGCGGCTACTTCGTCATCCAGGGCGAGATCACGTTTGGCGCGCTGTTCGCGTTCATCAACCTGCTCAACTTCGTCGTCAACCCGCTCGGTTCGATCCCGAACATCCTGGCCGGGATCCAGGAGGCTGCCGGCGCCGGGCGGCGCGTTTTTGAACTCATCGATCAGCCCGGTGAGCGGGCCGACGGCGCAGTGGCCCACGGCTCAGCCGGCACCGCGCTCGCGCTCGAGCACGTGACCTTCGCCTTCAAGGCCGGAGATGAACCCGTGCTGAAGGACGTCAGCTTTGAGGTCCGGGCCGGGCAGACCGTGGCCCTGGTCGGGCCGAGCGGCAGCGGCAAGTCGACGGTGATCAAGCTCATCCTCGGCTACTTCCCGGTAACGGCCGGCGGCGTGCGCGTGCTCGGTCACGACCTGAATACCTGGCAACTGGCCGCCGCGCGCGATCACCTGGCCCTGGTCGCGCAGGACACCTATCTCTTCCCGATCAGCCTGGGCGACAACATCCGACTTGGCCGACCGGGGGCCACGCAGGATGACGTCGAGCGCGCCGCGCGGCTGGCGAACATCCACGACTTCATCATGGGCCTACCCGACGGCTACGCGACCCAGGCGGGCGAATGGGGCGCGCGGCTCTCGGGCGGGCAACGCCAGCGGATCTCGCTGGCCCGGGCCATCCTCAAGGACGCGCCGATCCTGCTGCTCGACGAGCCGACCTCGGCCCTCGACACCGAGTCGGAAGCGCTGGTGCAGCAATCGCTGGCGGCCTTCACGCAGGATCGCACCACGCTCGTGATCGCGCACCGGCTCTCGACCATCAAGCACGCCGATCGGGTGCTGGTGCTGGTCGACGGCGCGATCGTAGAGGCCGGCACGCACGCCGAGCTCCTGGCGCGTGGCGGGGCCTATCTGGATCTGTATCAGCGGCAGTTCAGCCTCGACGGCGCCGCCGGAGGGTCGAATCATGATTGAGCGCAGCGCCAAACGACCCAGCCTGTTGCGATTGCTGGATCTGCTCAAGCCCAAACAGGGCAAGTACCTGCTCGGGCTATTCGGGCGCGTGGCGCTCTCGACCATCGAGCGTCTGTACATCGCCTACGTCGCCAAGCTCTCGTTGGACGCCATGGTCGGCGGCACCCTTGACGAATTCGGCGCGACCCTTATTCAGTGGGTCGTGTTTTATCTGGGCTATCTGGTCATCGCGCCCTTTGTGCTGTACGTGTGGCGCTCCGCCATCTATGAGGGCACGGCCCGGATCCGGGCGCGCGTGTTCGAGCACCTGCAGCGGCTGCCGCTCGGCTATCACGAGCGCCACCACTCGGGCGACGCGCTCTCAACCCTCACGAACGACGTCGCCACCGCCGAGCGCGCGTATCAGGACGACCTGATGATGTTGTGCGAGGCGACGGCGCAAGGGCTCTCGGCCGCGATCTTCATGCTCTGGTTGAGCTGGCCGCTGACGCTGATGATTGTGCTGGCCAGCCTGATGCCGCTCATCATCAACACGCTGTTCGCCAAACCGCTGCGCCAGATCGGTGATGCCGTCCAAAGCGAGCTGGGCGGTCTGACCGAGCGCATGACCGACCTGCTGGCCGGCTACGCGGTGGTGCGCAGCTTCAACCTCGGCGATTGGATCCTCGAGCGCTTCGAGGGCGCCAACGGACGGGTGCGCGAGCACGCGCTGCGGCGTGTGCGCACCGAAGCCGCGCTGGCGGCCGCCAACGATTTCGGCGGGATCTTCAACCTGCTCTCGATGGCGATCGGGGCGTACATGGTGCTGATCGGCCAGACCACGATCGGCGTGTTGATCGGGCTGGTGCAGCTCAGCAATCAGATCAGCTATTTCGTGTACAGCATCGGCGGCACGGTCAGCCGGATCCAGACTGCGCTGGCCGCGGCCGACCGCGTCCTGAAGGTGCTCGATGAACCGGTCGAGCCCGACCGTTACGCGCTGCCCGAGGCGGGCGCAGCCGCCAACGCGCCAGGGGCGCAGATCGCGTTCGAGGGCGTGGACTTCGCCTATAACGGCGACGACCCGGTCTTGCAGGGCGTGTCGTTCCAGGCCGCGTCGGGCCAGGTGGTGGCCTTCGCCGGGCCTAGCGGCGGCGGCAAGAGCACGATCTTCAAGCTGCTGCTCGGCTGCTATCCGATCCGTTCCGGCGCAGTCTGGGTGGATGGACAGGATTTGCGCGCGCTGCGCCTGGCGGATCTGCGTCAGCGGATCGCGTACGTGCCGCAGGATGCCTTCCTGTTCGCGGGCACGATCTACGACAACATCCGCTACGGCAAACCGGGCGCGTCTCAGGCCGAGATCGAGGCCGCGGCCCGAGCGGCCTTCGCCCACGACTTCATCAGCGACTTCCCGGAGGGCTATCAGACCGTGGTCGGCGAGCGCGGCGCGCGGCTCTCGGGCGGGCAACGCCAGCGGATCGCGATCGCGCGGGCGCTGTTGAAGGATGCGCCGATCCTGTTGCTGGATGAAGCCACCTCGGCGCTCGACTCTGAATCCGAGCAGGTGGTGCATCAGGCGCTCGAGGCGCTCATGCGCGGCCGGACCACGCTGGTGATCGCCCATCGGCTCTCGACGATCCTGAACGCCGATCAGATCGTGGTGATCGACGACGGTCGGGTCGCCGAGGCCGGCCGGCATCCGGAGTTGCTGGCCCGCAAGGGCGTGTACGCCAATCTGTTCGATTTGCAGTACCGAGCCGGTGGTTGAACCCGCGGCGGGCTTGCTGTTCGACGAGACAGCCGTTGTCGGGGGGGGGATCTAGAGTCCGCCCCGACAACGGCTGTCTCGCCTCAGGCCGAAGCGGTCGTGAGCCGCACACCGATCCCGGCCGGGTCGGTCACGCCCAGGCCCTCGGCCGTCTCCGCCATGGCGATGCCGGCGCGATCCAGGCGCTCCGTCACGGCCTGCAGGGCCGCGGCAGTCGGGAGCGTGATCGTGAAGTAGCGCAAACCGATCGAGCCGGGCGGCGCGGGCGGCGCGCCGACGCCGTTCCAGACATTGAGGCCGAGGTGGTGATGGTAGCCGCCGGCGCTGACGAAGACGGCCGCAAAGGATTCGGATCGCAGGGTCGTGTCGAAGCCGAGGATGTTTTGGTAGAAGTCCTGGGCCGTGTCGAGGGTCGCGGTGTGCAGATGCACATGACCGACCGTGGTCTCGGCGCTCAGGCCGGCCCAAGGCGACGGATCTCGCTCGAGTTCCAGAAACAGATCGTCGATGTCGACGCCGGCCCGCTCCATTCCGTCGGGATACAGGTGGCCATCGCGCATTGGCCAGGCCTCGCGCGGGAAGTCCCAGGCCAACTCGATGCCATTGCCCTCCGCATCCGGCAGGTAGAACGCCAGATGGGTGTGGTGGTTCGAATGGCCCTGGATCGGCGTGCGCGTCTCGGCGATGCGCCGCACCAGCTGTGCCAGCTCCCATCGGCTCGGCACCAGGAAGGCGGTGTGATACAGACCTGTCGTCCGACGGGCCGGGCGCGCGTCGCGCACTTCGGTCAGGCGCACCAGCTCGCGGGTCCCGGCACCAAGCGCGGCCGTGTCACCGTCACGCCGCAGGAGCTGGAAGCCCAGTCGATCCCGATAGAACGCGATCTGGCGCTCGAGGTTGGCAGCCGTGTAGTGAACGGGTCCCATTTGCGTGGCGGCGTCGATGCGGACCGGTGCGAGCGATGCGTCAGACATATGAATACCCCATGGTTTCGAGAAGGCCTGTGCGTGCAGCCCAGGATCTCATCGTATCGTTCTTTGCGCCAACGACCCGGCGCCGTGTGACAGACTCCAATCCAGCTCAAACGGCGAACACCGTACAGCGTTGGGCGGCTTCGCCTTGCCTTTCCGAACTGGGACCTTGCCAGAGCCGCCAGGTCGCGGCGCCCCGGCCTGGTTCGACGCTCACGCCCAGCCGAGGCCGCGTCCCAGCACAACGAACAGCGAGAGCAGACCGAGGACGGCATTCACCGGCACCACCTGCATCTCTTTCTTCGGCAGGTGCACCTGGAAGATGGCCAGGATCTGCACCACGGTCAGGCCGAGCGCCGCGAGCGGGGTCAGCCACGGCAGGATGCCGGTCACCCACGGGAGGATGATCCCGGCCGCCCCGGCCAGCTCGACCAGCCCGACGTTCCGGATATACGTGAGCGAGCGATCCTTGGCCCACGGCATCTGGGTCTGGGCGCGCGCCGGTTGGAAGGCCTTGAACCCTCCGGCCGCAAGATACAGCGCCGCCAGCAAGCCTTGAATGATCCACAGAGCGATGTTCATGATTGACGGGTTCCTTGTTCCGTGTTAGGTTTTATCTACACATGTTGTGTAAGCAACACATGTAGAATTTAGCGACCGGGATCCGGTCCGTCAAGCGTCAGTCTGCAGCAAGTGTCGAGTAATCGACAGAAATGCCCATATGTTGACGAAAGCCCAATTGCCGATCCCTGAGCAGGTCGAACGCCTCGATCCGCGCGTTCGCCGAACACGCAGCGGATTGGTTCAGGCCTTCTTGTCGGCCGTGACAGAGAAGGGGTTCCAGGCGGTGTCGGTTCAGGACATCGCGGAACGCGCGGGCGTCAACCGGACGACGTTTTATCTGCACTTCCCCGATAAGTACGCGCTGCTCGACTACAGCATCGCCCAGGCGTTCGGCGAAGAGATCTCGCACCGTGGTCTGCAGGTGTGCCATTTCAGCCCTGACACGTTGCGCGCCCTGCTCCTGCTGGTCTGCGAATTCACAGCCGAGATCGGCTCGCGCTGTGGTCGACCGGACCCGCAGTTGGAGACACTGGTTGAGCCGCAGATCCGCAGCCATGTCCAATCCATCCTCGAGCACTGGCTGGTCGCCAGCGATTCGGATCCGGGCCAGGTCGCCACAGCCGCGTCTTGGGCGATCTATGGATTGGCCCAGCGCTGGGGGCGCGCCAAACCGCGGCCCGATATCGGCGCATACGTCGAACAGGTGCTGCCCCTGATCAGCGGGATCCTGGCGGTGCCGGCGGGCAACAGACCCGCAGCCGCAACCTAGAACCACTCTGCCCGCTACAACCGCCCATGCCGGGACGGCAACGGCTACAATCGAACATAAGGCGCGCGATATTCTTGATGCCAGCGTCCGGCCGACATGCTCGGTCGATGGACAACGCGTTCTTCCGGCCCTTCCCAATTCCCGAGGAGCACACGCATGCACCGACTGCAGTGGATGACCGCCGTTTTGCTGGCTGCCCTGATCCTGTCACCGTTCGGCCACGCCCAGGCCGGAGTCATCCTGACGGCCAGCAACACTCGTGTGACCGACAGCGGTCAACTCGACGCCTGGGTCGGCGAACCCGACG
>JAEURK010000029.1 GCA_016789175.1 Anaerolineales bacterium | reverse complement strand
AACACCCTGGGCCTGCCCCCCGCTTTTCGCGCTCCTTAGCTTAGTGCCCCGCGTCGGGGTGCTCTTCCCACAGCGGGTTCATCCGCGTGAGAGTCGGGATCTTGGCGAAATTGTAATCCGGCGGCGGCGAGGACGTGGCCCACTCGAGCGTCGGCGCTTCCCACGGATTCGGGCCGGCCTTCTTGGCCGCGCGCGCGCTGACGAAGAAGTTGATGATGAAGACCAGGACCGAGAGCGCGATCAGGAAAGCCCCGATCGTGGACATCAGGTTGTAGATCTCCCACCCCTGCCCGGCCGCGTACGTGTAATACCGGCGCGGCATGCCCAGCAAGCCGACGATGTGTTGCGGGAAGAAGGTCAGGTTGAAGCCGAACAGCATCAACCAGAAGTGCAGCTTGCCCAGCCGCTCGTCCATCATCCAACCCGTCATCTTCGGGATCCAATAGTAGAAGGCCGAGAAGATCCCGAAGACCGAGCCGCCGTAGAGCACGTAGTGGATGTGCGCCACGACGAAGTAGGTCTGATGGACCTGCCAGTTCACGGGCACCGAGCCGAGCATCACGCCCGACAGGCCGCCGATGATGAACATCGTCACGAAGCCGATCGCGAACAACATCGCGCTCGTCAGCCGCAACGCGCCGCCGTACATGGTCGCGATCCAGTTGAAGATCTTGACCCCGGTCGGCACGGCGATGATCATGGTCATGCCCGAGAAGAAGGCATTGACGGCCAGGCTCGAGCCGACCTGGAACATGTGGTGGGCCCAGACCAGGAAGCCCAGGACGGCGATAAACACCGACGAGAAGGCGATGAAGCGGAAGCCGAAGAGCGGCTTGCGCGAGAAGGTCTGCAGCACTTCCGAGATCGCGCCCATCGCCGGTAGGATCATGATGTACACCGCCGGGTGCGAATAGAACCAGAACAGGTTCTGCCATAGCAGCGGGTCGCCGCCCTGCGAGGCCTGGAAGAAGTGCGTGCCGAAGTGCCGATCGGCCAGCAGCAGCGTGATCGCCACCGTGAGCATCGGGGTCGAGAACAGCACCATCGTGCTCGTGATGAACATCGACCAGGTGAACATCGGCACATCGAGCAGCTTAAGCCCCGGCGCGCGCAGGTTGAGCGTTGTGACGATGAAGTTAATCGCGCCGAAGAGCGACGACAGGCCGCCCAGGTGCAGGCCCAGGATCCAGAAGTCGATGTTCGGCCCGGGCGTGTATTGCGGCCCGGTCAGCGGCGGGTAAGCCGTCCAGCCGCCGTTCGGGACGGCGCCGAAAAGATAGCTGGTGAACATCGTCAGGCCGCTGAAGAGCAACAGCCAGAACGAGAAGGCGTTCAGGCGCGGGAAGGCCATGTCGCGCGCGCCGATCTGCAGCGGCAGGATGTAGTTCGCGAAGCCGGCCCAAATCGGCACGATGACCAGGAAGATCATCGAGGTGCCGTGCATGGTGAACAGCTCGTTGTAGCGATTCGGGTCGATCAGCTTGAGGTTCGACCACGCCAACTGCGTGCGGATCAGCAGCGCCATGACGCCGGCCAGCACGAAGAAGAGCATGTTCAACACCAGGTACATCTGGCCGATCTTCTTGTGATCGACGGTCGTCAACCAATCGACGATCACGGCGAGCGTCGATTTCTCGGTGGTGATCGGGCGGGTCACAGTTGCCATCGCGTTCTCCTGCTGCAGCGGGCGCCGCGGTTAGTTCAAAGTTCCCAGATACGCCACGATGCTCTCGATCGTCGCGTCGTCAAGCGCGCGCGGCAGCACCATCTTGCTGCCGGGCTTGACGGTTTGCGGGCTGGCCAGCCACCGGGCCATGTTCTCGGGCGTGTTCGAGATGATGCCGCCGGCCAGGAACTGGCGTTCGGCCACATGGGTCAGGTTCGGGCCGACCAGGCCGACGCCGCCCGCCCCATCGACCACATGGCAGGCGATGCACCCGTTTCTCGGATCCAGGAAGGCCGTCTGGCCGGCCTCGGCCGCCGAGCCCGCAGCCGGCTCGACCGCGGTCGCCAGCTGGCTCTGGATCCAGGCGTCGAACTCGGCCTGGGTGACGACCTTGACCGCGAAACGCATCTGGGCGTGCTGCGTGCCGCAGTATTGCGTGCACTGCCCGGCGTAGAACGTGCCGACCGTGTGCGGCGTGAACTGCATCTGGTTCAGATAGCCGGGGATGGCGTCCATCTTGCCGAACAACTCGGGCACCCAGAAGCCGTGTTCGACGTCCTTTGACTCCAGCCGCACATCGATGACGGTATCCACCGGCACCACCAGCTCGCTGGCGGTGACCACGGCGCGGGTGCCGTCGCTGGTGGTGTACTCGGGATACTTGAACGCCCACCAGAACTGCTGAGCGACGGCGTTAACCGTGACGTAGTTGGTGCTGGCAGGTGCGCGGATGTCGACCATGGTCCTGAAGGTCAGGCCCATCACGCCGACCAGGATCAGGGCAGGCGCGGCCGTCCAGGCGATTTCGAGCTTGGTGTTGCCATGGATCTGCAACGCCTGCTCGGCCGGGCGGTTCTTGAACTTCAAGACCGTCCACAGCAGCACGCCCTCGACCAGAACAAAGATCACGGTCGCGATCCCGACGATCAGCCAGAACAGCGACGCGATCTGCTCGGCCTCGCTTGACTGCGGCGACAGCGTGCTCGGCACGGTCGGGAAGGTGTACGGGCAGGCCGGCGGGCAGGCGCCCAGAGTCGGGCCGGGGTTGACCATCGTGAACCACACCAGGCCGACGATCCCGCCGATCCCGATAACGGTGATGATCCCGAAGACGAGCCACCAGCGGCTAGACACAGGAGCTTTCAACCTTGCCTCCTCAAATCATGAACAATGTAAACAAGGCCCCGCACGAGTCGGGGCCTGGGTCGTTTGGTTCGGATTCGTGTGCTGCGTCGTGCATGGAAACAGAATGCGTGAGAACAGGTGAGATTATACGCAATTGAGGACCGTCGTCAATCATCCATGACTCTTATCACAAGATAAATCTGCCTTATTTGTCAGGAATTCACAGACTCGGACTTTGACGACCCCTTTTGCCTATGGTACATTGGCGGGAACCGCCACAAAGCTGATTGGATTGCCGTGAAGGTGCTTTCGAAGCCTGACCGGTCACTTCGATCGCTGTGGCAACTTGGTTATTCAGACTTTGACTACCGGATAACTCATGGCTCATACAGCAAGCGAACACGCCCACGACGAGATCCACCTTCCCGCTCCCACCTTTTGGCCGCTGGTGCTCGGCGTCGGTTTCTTCGGCATCGTCGCCGGCCTGTTGCTTTGGATGGTTCGGTCGACCCGGGCGAACGCCGGCTATTCGGCCGAAGTAGCCTGGGGCGTCCTCGGCCTGGGCTCCCTGGTGCTGGCCGTCGGCGTCGGCGGTTGGGTGATCTCGGGCATCCAGGAACGGCGCAAGTCGCACGCGGTGCCGGAGGGCGGCGTCGAGCTGGCCAAGTTCTCGATGTGGTGCTTCCTGGGCACCGAGACCGTGATCTTCGGCGGCCTGATCGCCAACGCGATCCTGCAATGGATCCTGGCCCGGCAGGACGGCCACACCGCCAACGAGTTGCTGCACCACTTTCAGTCGCTGATGATCGTCTCTGGCAACACCTTCATCCTGCTGGCCTCCAGCCTGTTTGTGGTGCTGGCGCTGGCCGCCATCCAGCGCGGCGATCGCACCAAAATGGCTCTGTGGCTGACAGCGGTGGCGGTAGCCGGCGCGGTCTTCATCGGCATCCAGGCCTTCGAGTACAACGGCCTGTTCGCCGAGGGCTTTACCTTGGATGCCACGCCCTTCTCGCAAGGGTTCTTCTTCCTGACCGGTTTCCACGGCCTGCACGTGGCCGCCGGTGTGCTCTGGGCCGGGATCCTGGCGATCTACGCCTTCGGGTTCAAGGGCTTCAGCAAGAGTGAATACATGGGCGTCGAGGTGTTCGGCCTGTACTGGCACTTCGTCGACGTGGTTTGGATCTTCATCTTCACCCTGGTCTATCTGATCTAAAAGCGCCGAGGGACACGCCCATGGAACACACACCCGCCATCGATATCACCCACGCCGCCGAGGCGCCGCATGCGCATCCCAAGATCGACTATGTGCGCATCTTCGCCTGGCTCTCCGGATTTACGTTGCTCGAACTCCTGATCTCGTTCGTGCCGGTCGAGGAGATCAAGATCCCGCTGCTGGTCGGCTTTGCAGTGCTCAAGGCGACCCTGGTCGTGCTGTATTACATGCACCTGCGCTACGACAGCCGCTGGTACGCCGTGATCCTGATCGTCGGGATCTTCTTCGCCGTGGTGGTCGGTATCCTGCTGCCCCGCATGCAGCGCGGGATTCTGCCGTTGCCGTGACGGGTATTCGCTCAACTTAGCCGCAAAGACGCGCAGCACGCCAAGAAAACCTGGCGTGCTGCGCGTCTTTGCAGTTCCCCTTCATCATTGCCGGTATACTCGCCAGGTCATGAGAGGCCACCGCACCCGAGGCCCGGCGTGGCTGCGCGTCCTGACGATCGCGCTCTTCGTCGCGGCCGGCATCGCCCTGCTCTTCCAACTCTTCGTCTACGTCCATTACGCCGGCGCGCTACTGCGATTCCCGTTCGACTACGATCAGGGCGAGGGCTTTGAGCTGTACGACACGGTGCTGCACGCGCGGGGTGAATGGCCCTACGCCGACAGCCAGGTTTTCCCGTATTACACCTCGATCTATCCCCCGCTCTTCCATCTGCTGACCGCCCCGTTGGTGATGATCTTCGGGCCACAGCTGTGGACAGGCCGATTGGTGTCGTTCCTGGCTTCGCTGATCGCCGCGATCGCAATCGGGGTCATGGTGCGCCGCGCCGCTCAGCCAGGCTCGAGCGGCGCCGGGCTGCTGGTCGCATCCTTGAGCGGCCTGGCCTTCCTGGCCTCGACCTATACGTTCATGATCGGCCCGCTCTTCCGACAGCACATGACCATGGTTATGTTCGAGTGCCTGGGCATCGCGGCCCTGGGGGCCTTCGATTGGCCCGGCGGCAAAGGCTGGCTCGGTCAGCCCGACGACCCGGCCCGCCGCGACCTACGGCGACTGGCGCTCGGCCTGGCCTGGTTGATCGCTGCGGGTTTCAGCAAGCAGCTGGCGCTCGGGACCGTGGCGGCGGCCCTGCTCTACCTGGTTCTGCGCGACCCCGCCCGCGGTGCACTGGCCGCCGTCGCGGCCGCGGCCATCGCCGGCGGGCTCTTCGCGTGGATCAACCTCGAGACCGAGGGCTGGTTCTACGTCAGCATCATCCAGGCCAACATCAACGCCTTCGACCTGCCGCAGATGTGGGGCTTCTACGGCGAGTGGCTGAGCCTGCACGCCGTGCTGGTCGCCGGCGCCGTCCTGGCCGTCCTCGGTGAGGGCCTGCGCGGCCGCCCATCGCTCTATGGCCTGTGGTTCCTGGCAGCCCTCGCGACCGGCGCGCTCTCGGGCAAGTACGGCGCGGGCGAGTCCTACTTCGTCACAGCCACAGCCGCGGCCTGCGTCCTGTTCGGACGCGGCGCGGCCGGTCTGATGACTCGCGGCGGCTCGAGCGCCGGTTGGCCGGCCCGCCTGACATCGGCCGGCGTGGCCGCGCTCTTCCTGATCCAGACTGCCCTGACCTTCCACACGTATACCTACGGCTTCCCTTATGCCCAGGTCACGGCCGTGCTCGGGATCCCGGATCAGCCGCGCGGTTTCTACGACCGCCAGGGCTACACTCAGCTCGGGCCGCGCCCCAACGCCGAGGACCAGGTCGCGGGCAACGAGATCGTGGCCCTGATCCAGGCCGCCGAGGGGCCGGTCTTCTCCGAAGAAGCCGGCTTCTTGTTCGCAGCCGGCAAGCCGATCGTGACCAACCCCTTCCCGCAGCTGGTAATGTATCAGGCCGGCCTGTTCGACCCGGCCGCGGAGATCGCGCAGATCGAACGGCGCGAGTTTGGCCTGGTGGTGCTGCGCGGCTTCTTCTACCCCAAGCCGGTGCTCGACGCGATCGGCGAGAATTACGTCTGGCAGCGCTCGGTCGTGATGAACAACTTCCAATATCACATCTACGCGCCCGGGCCTTGAGGCGGCGTGTTATGGGCACCCATCGGCAAACCAAAGCGCCACAACTCCAACTGACGGCGGCGCGGGTGCGGTCTATGATCACTCCATGGCCGCTCATCCGACTTTTGCCGCTGCGTTTGCGCGCGAACTCGCCTGCCCGGGCTGCGGCCAGCGCGGCCTGCTCCCGCTCGACGCGCATCGCGCCGAGTGCCCGGCCTGCGACTCCGAGCTCGAGGTGACCGACGTCCTGTGCCCCGAATGCGGGCGCATCAACCCGTCGGATGCGCATCTGTGCATCACCTGCAACACCGGCCTGTGGCGCTCCTGCCCGAACTGCAACACCCGCAGTTGGGCCGGGGCCACGACCTGCCCACGCTGCAAACATCATCTCGACCCGTTGGGCCGCCTGCTCGAACGCCACGTCGACGTCCACACCCAGCACGCCGTGCGTACCGATGAGTTGGTCCACGGCAAACAACTCGATAGCTGGGCCGCCAAACACGTATTGGAAGAGATGCAGGTCCTCGAGGCCAAACGCCTGGCCCAGATCGAGGATGACAAACGCCAAAACCAGATCGAGAATCGGCGGCTGGTCTTCGGCAGCCTGATCCTGACCGCGATCTTCTCAGTCGCCTGCGTTGGTGTGTCGGCATTTCTGGTCTTCGCTCGGTGAGCCGCGATCGTCACAGCCCCTTCGTTTTTACCCAGCGTCCCGCTGGCTGAGCGGTTCCGGGCCGTCGAGCCGGAGGCTGCTGCGGCGGCCGGTGTCCCCGCTCAGTAGCGCAGACCCGTCGCAGCAGGTATCATCGCGCCATGAACGACGCCCAACTCAGCGCGCCCGAGCCGGAGGATCCGATCCCGGCCCCGCTCGATCTTGACGCTCCCGAGCCGAACCCGGCCCTTTCGGAAACACCGACCGCGACCGAACCGGATACCATCAGCCTGTTGCGCCCCGGCTACACCGTGCAGCTGCCGGTGTTCTCGGGCCCGCTGGATCTGCTCCTGCAGCTGATCGAGCGCGAAGAGCTGGAGATCACGTCGGTGGCACTGGCCCAGGTGACGGATCAGTTCGTCAGCTACGTGCGCGTGATGGAGCAGCTCAACCTCGGCGAGCTGGCCGACTTCCTCAGCATCGCGGCGCGTCTGATCCTGATCAAATCCGAGGCCCTGCTGCCACGCCCGGTCGAGCGCGCGCCGGGCGAAGAGGATCCCGGCGAAGAACTGGCACGCCAGCTCCTGGCGTACAAACGCTACAAGCAGGTGGCGCTCGGGCTGCGTCAGCGCGAAGACGCCAACCTGAAAACCTACATCCGCCTGGCGCCGCCGCCCAAGATCGAGAAGCAGCTCGACCTGAGCAACGTCACCACGATCGACCTGCTCGAGGCCGTGCGCCGGGCGCTGGCGATCATGCCGCCGGATACGCCTGAGCTGGGCACGGTCGTTGCCCCGCCCAAGGTCACGATCCGCGATCAGATCCGACGCCTGGCCGATGCGTTCAAGCGCAGCGACGGACGGGTCGCGTTCCATGAGGTCCTGGCCCAATCCGCCAGCCGGATGGAGATCATGGTGACCTTCCTGGCCGCGCTCGAGCTCATCAAGCGGCGCAAGGTCGAGGCGCAGCAGACCGAGCTCTTCGGCGTGATCGAGCTCGTGGCGCTGACCGACTGGACCGACGACGAGGCGCTGTTCACCGAGCTAGAGTTCGAATGAGTCCAGAAAAACAGAAAGGGCCGAGTCGGTGGCGCCGACCCGGCCCTTTCTGTTTTTCTGATTACAACGCCGGCGCCGCCCGATGCCACTCGGTCGTCTGCTCGTACGCATGCCCGACCCGCAAGACCTGAGCTTCACCAAAGGCCGGGCCCAGCAACTGCAGGCCGATCGGCAGCCCAGCATCATCGCGACCGCATGGGACCGAAAGGCCGGTGATGCCGGCCAGGCTCGGCGGCAGCGTGAACACGTCCTCGAGGTACATGGCCAGGGGGTCGTCGACCTTGGTGCCGATCTTGAAAGCCGTGGTCGGCGCGACCGGGCAGGCGATCACATCGACCTGTTCGAAGGCCTGCTCGAAGTCGCGCTTGATCAGGGTGCGCACCTTCTGCGCCTGGCCGTAGTAGGCGTCGTAGTAGCCGGCCGAAAGCGCGTACGTGCCCAGCATGATCCGACGCTTGACCTCGGCCCCAAAGCGCTCGCCCCGCGTCTTCTCGAACACGTCCCACAAAGCCTCAGACTCCGCGCGTGGGCCATAACGCACGCCGTCGAAGCGCGCCAGGTTGGCCGACGCCTCGGCCGGCGCGATCAGGTAGTACACGGGCAAGGCGTATTCGGTGTGCGGCAGCGAGATCTCGATCGGCGTCGCGCCGAGCGCGCGCAGGTGATCGATCGCGGCATGGACCGCGCGCTCGACCGCCGGCTGCATGCCGTCGATGAAGTACTCGCGCGGCACACCGACCCTCAGGCCTCGCAGGTCGTCGTGCCAGGTGTCGGGGGCGGGCACCGGGGTCGGCATCGAGGTCGCGTCCCGCGGATCCGGCCCGGCGATCTGGCCGAAGAGCAGCGCGGCGTCGGCCACGGTGCGGGCCAGCGGCCCGATCGAGTCGAGCGAAGACCCATAGGCGATCAGGCCGTAGCGGCTGACGCGCCCATAGCTGGTTTTGAGCCCCACCACGCCACAGAACGACGCGGGCTGACGGACGCTGCCGCCGGTGTCGGTGCCCAGTGCACCGAAAGCCAACCGGGCCGCGACCGCGGCGGCGCTCCCGCCTGACGAACCGCCGGGCACGCGCTCGCGATCCCACGGGTTACGGGTCGGGCCATAGGCCGAGTTCTCGGTGCTGGAGCCCATCGCGAACTCGTCGCAGTTGAGCTTGCCCAGGATCACGGCGCCCGCGTCGAGCAGGCGTTGCACGGCCGTGGCTGTGTAGGGCGCGACGAAGTTTTCGAGGATGCGCGACCCCGCGGTCGTGCGCGTCCCCGTCAGGCAAAGCACATCCTTGATCGCCAGGGGCACGCCCAGGAGCGGGGCGCCGTCGCCCGACGCGCGCCGGGCGTCGGCGGCATCGGCCTGGGTCAGGGCCCGCTCGGCCGTGACCGAAAGAAAGGCATTGAGCTGCGGATCGACGGCCTCGATCCGAGCCAGGCAGGCTTCGGTCAGCTCGCGGCTGCTGACCGCGCCGGAGGCAAGCTGATCGCGTGCGCCCTGAAGGGTGAGGTCGGTAAGGGACATGGCGGGTCGCTTTCGCAGTTTCACGACGGGCTCAGCCGTCGGCACCGCCGTCGAGCACAGGCGGCACACGGAACATATCGGCCTCCGACTCGGGCGCATTGGCCAGCAGCTCCGGCACGGATAGCGATGGCCTTACCCGGTCCGGACGGAGCACCGTGCGCAGGGGAAGCACGGTCGCGGTCGGCGGGATCGGGGTGGTGTCGACTTCACCCAGTTTGGCGATGTAATCCAACACGGCCGATAACTGCTGCCGATATCGGCTCTTCTCGTCGTCGGTCAGACTCAACCGCGCCAGCGCCGCGATGTGGTCGATTTCGTCGCTTGTCAGGGACATGCGGAACATTATAGCGAAGAGGAAGAGGGAGAGTGGAGGAGGGAGGAGAGATGAGGGAGGAGCGAACGCTACCGCGCTCTTCCCTCCTCCCTCTTCCCTCCCCCCTTTTCCTCACGGCTTTGGCGTCGATGTCGGCCGCAAGACCGCCAGAGCTCCCACATCGGCCGGGCCGCGCGGCTGGATCTGCCAGCCGGCGGGGCGCGTGGTGGTTTGCGATTGCACGATCACCAACCCCGTGATCGTGACCGTCTCGCCCCGGCTGACCTTGGGCCGCTTCAGTCCGTTGGCCGCCCCGAATGGGATCCGAACTGCGCCGCTGCCGTCGTCGATCCAGAAGGCCGATGACTCCAGCCGCGTGACCCGTCCGGTGACCGTCACAACCTCGTAGGCGTGCTGACTTGCAGCGCCGGTCGCGATGACGAGTGGGGCCGGGACCGCGCCGGGCGGAGAGAAGCGCGCCTGCGGCAGCAATCGCACGTAGAACTCGAGCGCATCGCCCCGCAATCGCGACTGCCCGAGCGCATGGAAACCATTGCCAGGAACCAGGCCGGATGGCCAGGCCCCACGTCCCAGGTAGACCGGGATCGAGCCGGTCGCATCCTGTACGACCAGCACCCGCGCCCCCAAGGGCCCCGGTGGCACGATCACGACAGCGTCAAGTTCGACCCACGCGCCGACCGGCCAGGTCTTCAGCACGGCGATCGGCACCGGCGTGACGGTCGCCGTCGGCGTGGCGGATGGCTTGGGTGTCTTGGTCGGCTTGAGCGTGCGCGTCATGCTGGGCGTTCGTGTCGGACTCGGCGTCCGAGTCAGGCTCGGTGTGCGCGTCGGGCTTGAGGTTCGAGTCGGGCTGGGTGTCCGCGTCTCGGTTGGTGTGCGGGTCTCGCTCGGCGTCCGCGTCGGGCTTGAGGTTCGAGTCGGGCTGGGCGTCCGCGTCTCGGTTGGTGTGCGGGTCTCGCTCGGGGTCCGGGTCGGGCTGGGTGACAGAGTCGCTGTGCGGATCACCGTTTCCGTCTCCGTTGCTGTCGCATCAGTGGTGGGGCTTGCTGAAGGTGTGGGCGAGAGTTCCGACGGGAGTGTCTCGATCGGAGTGCTGGTTTCGGTGAAAGCAGTGACGGTGACTGGCGCCTCAGTTGCCCCGGGCGTCGAGGTCGGCTGCTCTGTAGTGGCCACACCAGTAGCCGTCGCTGACGCGCTCGCCATCGGTGTGCTTGTAGGCGCTGCGCCTGTCTCAGTGGATAGCCGGGTCGGGCTTGGTGTCCGGGTCGGGCTTGACGTGCGCGTCGGGCTTGACGTGCGCGTCGGGCTTGACGTGCGCGTCGGACTTGCCGTCCGGGTCGGACTTGCCGTCCGGGTCGGACTGGGCGTGCGCGTCTCGGTCGGTGTACGCGTGATACTCGGTGTCCGGGTCGGGCTGGGCGTCCGGGTCGCGCTTGGGATGAGAGTCATCGTCCCCGAAACGGGCGTGGTTGTCTCGGGGGTGAGGCTGACCTCAAGCGTAGCCGAGGCGGTGGGTACATTGGTCTCGAGAACGGCCTCGGTCGGGACAGCCGTCGGTGAGAGGGTCGACGTTGCCTCGACCGTGGGTTCGGTCGTGACAGCTGGCTCGGGCGGCGTCGAGCTTGCCTCCGCGGCCAGAGTCGGGGCGGGCTCGGGCGAACCGTCGACCACGAACGGCGTAGCTGTTTCGCCGGAGTCGGCTCGCACCCCGAGCGAGCTGCCGGGGGCCCCGATCGACGCGATCAGGGCGGAAATCACGAACAGAGTCACCCAGGTACCGGCGCCTGGCCGGGACGGAATTGTGCGCATCGCTCCCCCCTTGAAGCTCTGCGAACCGAGTGCAGACCATCGCCTGCGCTCGGGCGGAGATGGTTAGGCCGATCCGGAAGGCATCAGCCACGGCGGTTTTGGCCAGAATATCCGCACAAATGCCGGAAAGGGTCCTCGAACCGTCCTCGCAACCCAAATGGGGGGAATCGTTTGCACCCTTGCCAAACCGCCTGGGGTTGGCGATAATGCGACATTCCAAATTCGGAAGTGCAACCGATCGCTCAAAGGAGGTGTGCCTGACGACCGAATAGCATTCGAGCCAAGGGCTCGATCTCGTCGTTATCGCCACTGTGAGTTCCGTCCGGAGGAGAGAGAATCATGAATCGCGCTTCCTATGTAGCCTTCTCGGCGACCTCGATCGCGGCCCTGGTACTGGCCGCGTGCACGCCGGCCGCCACGCCTGCACCTGCCACTGCGGAGACCGTCCGCATCTATTCCAGCCTGCCGCTCACCGGCTCCAGCGCTGGCCAGACCACCACGATCGTCAACGCCATCAACCTCGCCATCGAGCAGCAGACCCAGGGCGGGTTGGTGTGCGACGGCAAGATCAAGATCGACTACGTCTCGCTCGACGACGCCACCGCGGCCGCCGGTCAGTGGGATGCAGCCAAAGAGCAAGAGAACGCCAATAAGGCCGTCGCCGACGCCGACACGATGGTGTACATCGGCACCTTCAACTCGGGCGCCGCGCGCGTGTCGATCCCGATCCTGAACGAAGCCGGCATCGTCATGATCAGCCCGGCCAACACCGCCGACGACCTGACCGCCGGTGAGGACACCGCCAAGTACTACCCGAACGGCGTCCGCAACTACACCCGGGTCGTGGCCCGCGACGCCTATCAGGGCGCCTTCGCGGCCAAGTGGGCGGCCAAGCTCGGCGCCAAGAACGTGTACATCCTGGATGACACGCAGATCTACGGCAAGGGCGTGGCCGATCAGTTCGAGAAGAACACGGCTGCCAACGGCCTGACGGTCGTCGGCCGTGACGGCATCGACGGCAAGGCCGCCGACTACAAGGCCCTGGCCACCAAGATCGCGGGCACCAACCCCGACCTGATCTACTACGGCGGCATCACCCAGAACAACGCCGGCCAGCTGCTCAAGGACATCCGCGCGGCGGGCATCACGGCCATGTTCATGGGCCCGGACGGCATCCTCGAGAGCGCGTTCATCGAGGCCGCCGGCGCCGACGTCGCTGAGGGCGTGTACGGCACGATCGCGGGCAACCCGCGCGCCAAGCTGCCCGAGGCCGGCCAGAAGTTCTACACCGACTACCAGGCCAAGTTCAACGCCGAGCCCGAGGCCTACGCCATCTACGGCTTCGAGGCCGCCAGCGTCGCGATCAAGGCGATCAGCACCGTGTGCGCCAAGGACCGCGCCGCGATCCTGACCGCTGTGTACACCACCAAGGACTTTGCGGGCGTGCTCGGCACCTGGTCGTTCGACGAGAACGGCGACACCAACCTGTATGCCATGCTCGGCAACATCGTCAAGAGCGGCAAGTGGGAAGAGGCTCCGGCCGATATCCTGCCGTAACCAGGCGACTGATGTCACCACGAGCTGCCGTCTCGGTAGCCCTTAGTGGGTAAGTCTGAAGAGGGAGTGGAGTGGTTTCGCTCCGCTCCCTCTTCGTTTCCGCAGGCCGTCTCCAGCGGTGAGTTATGACTGAAACCAATCCCACCACCCAGCGCGCGTTGCGGATCCTGTTGATCGTCGCCATCGGCTATCTGGCCCTGCTCATCGGCCAGCCGGCCGGCCTCGACGTCGGCCGGATCATCACCGACGTCGCCACGACGCCGACAAACGTCCTTCAACAATTGGTGATCGGCCTGGCCAACGGCTCCATCATCGTCATCATTGCCTTAGGCTACACGTTGGTCTACGGAATTATCGAGCTCGTGAACTTCGCCCACGGCGAGGTGTTCATGCTCGGGGCCTTCACATCCTTGATGGCCCTGTCGATCTTCACCACCACCACGGCCACCGGCGGCCTGACGGCGCCCTTCTGGGCCGCGCTGCTTGGGTTCATCCCGGCCATGCTGGTGTGCGGGCTGCTCAACGCCGGCATCGAACGCCTGGCTTATCGGCGCCTGCGTAACTCGCCGAAACTCGCGGTGCTGATCAGCGCGATCGGCATGTCTTTCATCCTGCAGAACATCGGCCTGCAGTTCGGGGCGCTGGGCAAACTGACCCAGGTCGGGCCGGAGTTCCAGATCTTTCAGGTGCTCGGCTCGAACAACGCCGCGCCCAAGAGCTTCCCGGTCGTCCTGAGCACCGCCAACCTGCTCGGCGACTTCCCGATCCGCATCACCCAGGCCGACGTGCTGGTGATGGGGACCGCCCTGGTGCTGATGTTGACCCTGAACTGGTTCGTCCAGAACACGCGGCTGGGCAAGGCCATGCGCGCCACGGCTCAAAACCGCGATGCGGCGGCCATGATGGGCATCAACGTCGACCAGATCATCGCGCTGACCTTCCTGATCGGTGGCGCGCTGGCCGGGGCGGCCGGCATGATGTTCGGCCTGTACAACGGCACCGTGGTCTTCACGATGGGCTTCACCGCCGGCCTGCGCTCGTTCACGGCGGCGGTGCTCGGCGGCATCGGCAACATCCGCGGGGCGGCGCTCGGCGGGATCCTGATCGGTCTGCTGGCCGCGTTTAGCGACCAATACCTGGCGGTCCGCTGGACCAACGCCTGGGTATTCCTGATCCTGGTACTGGTGCTGCTCTTCCGACCCACGGGCCTGCTCGGTCAAGAATCGGGGGACAAAGCCTGATGAAGCAGAAGATCCTCTCCAACGCCGAGATCATCGGCATCCTGCTGATGGGCTTCGTCGCCTTGATCACCGGCGGCTGGTCGGTGATCATCCTGGTCATCCTCACCGGCGCGCTGGTCGGCGTCAACACACCGGCTGAGCCCGGAGCGTGGCGCAAGGCGCTCGTGCCCGGGGTGATCAGCGCCGTAGCGATCGTCCTGATCACCCTGTTCCACAACACCGTTATCCTGGGTCTGCCGCGCCAGGAGCCCATCCCGGCCGCATCGACGTCGCCCCTGGTCTACATCGGCTCGATCGTGCTCGGCACGGCCATGGCCGTCGGCGTGGCGGCCCTGCGCACCGCAAGCAACGAACGCGTGCGCCGCTTCGGCCTGATCGGGCTGCTGCTCGTGTGCGCCGTCGCCTTTCCGTTCTTCGAGCAGTACGCACAGCTCTTCTGGGCCAACGCCATCATCGTGGCCATGATCTTCTCGATGCAGGCGCTTGGGCTCAACATCGTGGCCGGCTACGCGGGCATGCTCGATCTGGGCTACGTGGCCTTCTTCGCGATCGGCGGCTACACCATCGCGTTCCTGAACTCGCCCCAGTTCAATCTGCAGGTCTGGTTCTGGCTGGTGATCTGGATCGCGGCCGCGGCGGCCGCCCTGTTCGGCCTGATCCTGGGCGCGCCCGTGATCCCGCTGCGCGGCGACTACCTGGCGATCGTCACCCTCGGCTTCGGCGAGATCGTTCCGATCGTGTTCCGCAACCTGAACGAGATCCGGATCCTCGAGCCGGTCACCAACATGATCGCGGCCCTGACCGGGAACCCCAGCGCCGCGATCTGTCTGATCGGATGCATCGAGCCGTTCAACCTGACCAACGGCACCGACGGCATCAACCCGATCGGGCGGCCGATCCTGCCGGGCGTTCAGTTCGTCACCGGCCAGTACATCCCGTGGTACTTCTTGATCCTCGGGCTGCTGATCACCTCGGTGTTCTTCATCTCGCGTCTGCGCAACAGCCGCATCGGCCGGGCCTGGGTCGCGATCCGCGAGGATGAGCTGGCGGCCAACTCGATGGGCATCAACCTGGTGCGCACCAAGCTGATCGCCTTCATGCTCGGCGCGATGTTCTCGGGATTGGCGGGCGCCTTCTACGGCAGCTACGTCTCGTTCATCTCGCCCGACGCCTTCGACTTCAGCATCTCGGTCATCGTGCTGTGCATGGTCATCCTGGGCGGCACCGGCAGCATCGTGGGCGTGATCCTGGGCGGGTTCATCATCAAGGTCACCGACCTGTTGCTGCTCGACAAGCTCCAGGTGGTGATGGGCGGCCTGCTGCAGGCCACGCTCTTCCAGGGCATCGACAACCAGGGCATGCAAAACTTCCTCGAGAGCCTGTTCAACGCCAGCCAGTACAAGCTGCTGCTGTTCGGGATCATCCTGGTGACGATGATGCAGTTCCGGCCGCAGGGCCTGGTGCCGAGCACCTCCGAAAGGAAGGCCTAGGCATGGAACACCTGCTGGCAGTCAACAACGTCACCAAGGCCTTCGGCGGTCTGATCGCCGTCAACGCCGTCGACTTTCACATCACGCCGGGCATGATCGCCGGACTGATCGGCCCGAACGGCGCCGGCAAGACCACGCTGTTCAACAACATCACCGGGCTGTACACGCCCACCAAGGGCGAGATCCTGTTCGACGGTCAGCGCGTCAGCGGCCTCAAGCCGCATGAAGTCCAGGCGCGCGGCGTGGCCCGCACCTTTCAGAACATCCGCCTGTTCGGGCAGATGACGGCGCTCGAGAACATCCTGGTCGGCATGCACAGCCGCCTCAAGGGCAACATCTTCGAGGCCTTCTTCCGGCCGCCGCGCGTGCGCCATGAAGAGGCGGATGCGGCTGCCAAGGCGCTCGACCTGCTCGACTTCGTCGGCCTCGGCCGCAAGTTCGCGGATTGGCCGGCGCGCAACCTGCCCTACGGCCTCCAGCGTCGGCTCGAGATCGCGCGCGCCCTGGCGTCCGATCCCAAGCTGCTGCTGCTCGACGAGCCAACCGCCGGCATGAACCCGGCCGAGACCAAGGACCTGACCGAGTTCATCCATCGGCTGCGCTCCGAGCGCGGGCTGACCATCCTCCTGATCGAACACGACATGCGCGTGGTCATGGGCATCTCCGACCGCGTGACCGTGCTCGACCACGGTGAGAAGATCGCCGAAGGCCTGCCGGCCGACGTGCAGAACGACCCGACGGTGATCGAGGCTTACCTCGGCAAGGGCACCGCCGCGACGGGCAAATAGGCGCAGCTATGGCAATCCTCGAACTCAACGACGTTCACTCGTACTACGGCAACATCCACGCCCTGAAGGGCATCTCGCTCAACGTGGAGAAGGGCGAGATCGTGACGCTGATCGGCAGCAACGGCGCCGGCAAGACGACCACCCTCCGCACGATCCAGGGTCTGATCCGTCCGCGCACAGGCTCGATCACGCTCGAGGGCGAAGAACTGACCCGCCTTCCGGCGCACGAGGTCAATCGGCGCGGGATCTGTCAGTCGCCCGAAGGCCGCCTGATCTTCCCGCGCATGACCGTGCTCGAGAACCTCGAGATGGGCGCCTTCACGCGCACCGACCACAGCAACATCGGCCAGGACCTTGAGCGCGTGTTCGGGCTGTTCCCGCGCCTCAAGGAGCGCGTCAAGCAAAAGGGGGGCACCCTCTCCGGCGGCGAACAGCAAATGCTGGCTATGGCCCGGGCGATGATGGGCAACCCGCGCCTGCTGCTGCTCGACGAGCCCTCGATGGGCCTCGCCCCGCTCCTGGTCGAGACCATCTTTGACACGATCGTGGCGCTCAACAAGCAGGGCATCACCATCCTGCTGGTCGAGCAAAACGCGCGTATGGCGCTCTCGATCGCCAACCGCGGTTATGTCCTCCAGACCGGCGAGATCCGGCTTCAGGGCGATGCGGCCCGGCTCCGTGACGACGAGGAGGTCCAGAAGACCTATCTCGGTGGGCACTAGACCTGGCGATCTGCGGTCAATGCGTCAAAGGGCGGCCCCTCTTGGGGCCGCCCTCTTTTATGTCACATGCTGGCGATCGGCCACATCCTGAAATCCAGCCACAGGAGCGGCGTCGCGCACCCGGAACAGGTCTTGGGGCGCCAACTTCATCGGGATTCTTCCCATCGCGTCCCAAATCGGTTCTGCACTACAATCCAAACGTTCGGCCAGGGCACGAACCTTGCATTTGAACGGTTGAACGCTCAGGTCGCGCGCTTTGCCGTCCCCGGGGTTGCCCGGAGACGCTTCCGCTGCGTGCGACGATAATTGCTGGAAAGGCACTGGTTGAGGCTGCTCGCATGGATGCCAACACGCTGCATGAACGCGCGCTGGTGGCGATTCGCGCCCGAAACCTGGTTGAGGCCCGACGCTTGCTCGTCGACGCCGTCCGCCGGGAGCCTCGTCACGAGAAGTCCTGGCTGGCCCTGGCGTCGGTGCTGAGCGACATGGGCCAGGCCATCGACTGCCTCGAGCGCGTCTTGATCATCAACCCCGCTAACGCCACGGCCAAGGAGTGGCTGGCCCTCGCGCGCCAGGAACAGCAGTCGCGGAATGCGAGCATCGCCACCCTGACCGACCTGCTGGACGACGACAAGCAGGATCCCGCGCTGGGTGAGATCAAGATCGACGAGCCCGGCGATCAGGATCGGCCGGTGCCGCGGCTTGGCAAATACCTGATCGATTACAAATTCATCAGCGAAGAACAGTTGCGGATCGCCCTGCTCGCCCAGCGCAAAGCGGCCCAGACCGGCCAACTCAAACGCCTCGGCGACATCCTGGTCGACAAAGGCATCCTCACCCGCGAACGGCTCGAGTTCGCGCTCAAACAACAGACGCGCACGTTTTACAACTTCATCGAGTAGCGCCCCCAGTCGCTCATCGAGGGAACAGGCTAAGGCCGGGACGAGCATCCCGGCCTTAGCTTTTTCATAATGTCCGGCGCAACCCGGCTGGCGCCGGCACGTATAATCTAATTGGTGTTTGAGACTGGTTATCTCGCAACTCAGGCAGGAGGTTGTGATGGCCGAAGAGAAACGTAACTGGCTTGGACCGTACATCCCCGAAGGGGGATTCATTCGCGAATCGCTGCAGCAGGCGAAGCTGGCTTACAACCTGATGCTGGATCCGCGGGTGCCGCTGCTCACCAAACTGATCCCGATCGCGGCGCTGGCCTATCTGATCTCTCCGATCGATATCTCGCCCGACATTCTCCCCGGCATCGGCCAGATCGACGACCTGGCGATCGTCTTTCTGGGTCTGCGGACCTTCCTGGAGTTCGCGCCCGTGGCCGTGGTGCGTGAGCACCTGCGCCGGATCACCAGCGCCGGGCACTGGACAGCGGACCCCGCCAAGCCCGCTGACGGCGATGTAATCGACGGGAACTTCCAGGAAGAGAAGTAAACGTCTCATCGGGAAACGCAAAAGGCGATGCGCAACCGCATCGCCTTTTGCGTTTCCCAAACACTCACCCCAACACGATCGTGGCGTTCGGCGTCTCCACCGTGCCGGTCAGATCATAGGCCAGGGCGCCCGAGATCCGCACCGGCACCATCTCGCCTACGGGCACCTCGCCATCGATGATCACCAGCCCGTCAACCTCGGGGGCATCGCGGTAACTCCGTCCGACGCTGATCCCATCGTTCTGCCCCTCGACCAGCACATCCAGCACCCGCCCAACCTGGGCCTGGTTCTTCTCGAGCGAGATCCGCTGCTGGGCCTCCATCAACTGCTCGCGGCGCGTCTGCTTGACGTCCTCGGGGGTCGGGTCGCCGTATTGGGCCGACTCGGTGCCCGGCTCGAACGAGAACGTGAAGGCCCCGATCCGATCGAAACGCTGATCCTGTACAAACTTCACCAGCGCCGCGAACTCGGTCTCGGTCTCGCCCGGGTAGCCGATGATGAAGGTCGAGCGGATCGCCAGGTCGGGCATCGCGCCGCGCATCTTCTCAAGGGTGCGGTAAACCCAGTCGATGTTGGCCGGGCGGCGCATGCGGCGCAGGGCGTCGGGATGGCCGTGCTGGAGCGGGATGTCGAGGTAATGCGCGATTTGCTTATGAGTAGCCATCACCTCGATCAGGCGGTCGGTGACGTAGCCCGGATAGGCGTACATCACGCGCAGCCAGTCGATGTCGGGCACCGCGCCCGCCAGGGTCTCGAGCAGGGTCGCCAGGCCGTCTTTGAGCCCGAGGTCGTGGCCCCAATCGGTCGTGTCTTGCGCGATCAGACACAGCTCGCGCACGCCGGCGTCGCGCAGCGCCCGCGCCTCGGCCACGATCGCGTCGAGGGGGCGCGAGACCGCCGTGCCCTTGATCAAGGGGATGGCGCAAAACGCGCACGGCCGACGACAACCGTCGGCGACCTTCAGATACGCACTCGCGCCCTGCACCGCCGCGCGCAGCGCCCCGCCCTCATCCGACCCGACTGTATGAGCGGACTCGGGCAGGTGGTAGAGCGCCTCGGGCGACCGGCGCTCGCGCAGCCGATGCACGAAGTCCACGATGTCCATCCACCGCCGCGTGCCGATGATGCCGTCGAGGGCCGGCACCCACTCGAGCAATTGCGCGCCGTAACGCTGCGACAGACAACCGGCCGCGATCAACAACTGGCCGCGCTTCTTGCCGGCAGCCAGCTCGTTGAGCACCCGGATCGACTCCTGCTTGGCCGGGCCGATGAAGCCGCAGGTGTTGACGATCAAGACCTCGGCGCTCTTGGCGGTCTCGGTCGGGCTCATCCCATCCTCGCCCAGCAATTGCGCCATCGACTGGCTGTCGACCAGATTCTTGGAGCACCCCAGATTGACGAGATGAAATTTGCTGGCGCGGGCTTGCGATGAACGAGACATGGAGGGGGCACCTCTCTGAAGATGGTCGATTTCTGACGAACGACGAAGGGAGAACGGCTTTTCGGCCCTCACCCACGCTTCACGCACGACGCTCCATGATCATTATGGTGGCGCAGTCGGCGTCGGCGCGCCGGCCCCCTCCGGCGTGAAGACGCGGATGACGTTGTCGCCGTAGCCGCCCAGGCTGCCCTGATCCTGTCCGTTGAACAGGATCCGCGTGCCGCCGGCGTTGGCCGTCCAGATCTCGACCTTTTGCACCCCGGCGATCTCGCGGGTCGTGCCCGGCGGGAGCAGGCCGCTGAACGTCTCGACGCCATCGACCACGATGCGTAGCCAGGTGCGCTGATCGGCGCGCAGGACGATGTTGACGCCCGAGGTGCTGGGCCGCGCGGTCGGCAGCGGCGAATCCTCGGTGGGCGTCACCTCCGGGGTCTGGGTCGCCTGCGTGATTGCGGCCGTGGCATTGGCCAGCGCTATTGTCGCGCGGGTCGGCGTCGCCAGCAACTGGTTGGTGAGCTCGAGCTCGGCCGCGCCCCAAAACAAGAGCATCCCCAGCGCCGCCGTCACAAGCACCCCCAGGAGCGTATCCATCGACCACAGCCGCGACCAGCGAAAGCGGCGGGCCGCATCAGGTGTCACCAGACGTTGGCCGACCAATGGCGCATTCTTGAGCGCCGTGGGCGGGGCCTTCTCACGCGGCGCGAGGTGCGCGGGCGGCCGAGCCGAGGGTTGAGCGGTGTCGGCGGATACCGGAGACGGCGGGCGCAGCGGCTTCGGTTGAGCTTTCGGCTTGGGCAGGATGGCGCCCGGCGCGACGATCGGTTTGTGGGTCGTCGGCAGGGCCTGGGCCAACACGTCGGCCGAGTTGAGCCCCAGGTGCTCGGCGTAGTTCTTCAAGAAGCCGCGGGCCTGGGCCGGCGAGGCGATCGTCTGGACGTCGTCGTTCTCAAGAGCGGCCAGGTACTTGGCGCGAATCCGGGTGGCCCGCTCGACATCCTCGAGCGTCAGCCCCCTGGCTTCACGCGCAGCGCGCAGCTGCTCCCCGGGTGTGCTCATCACGCCTTAAGTGAAACGGGTGAACGGGCTCAGCGTGGCAAGCACGACCAAGTCCGTTCACCCATTCGGTGTGCGGGACGACGACTCTCAGGCCGCGCCGGCGGCTTCCTCGGCGGGCGCAGACTCGGCCGGGGCCTCAGCCGGGGCCGCGGCGGCTGGCTCGGCCGCATGCAGTTTGACGGCCTCGCCCTCGCGGTGGACGATCACGGTCACGCTCGGCACAAGATCGGCGGTCAGACGCACCGGCACCTTGAACTCGCCCAACTCGCGCAGCGGCTGACCGCCGACGTTGCGGCGGTCGATGTCGAGGCCCGAGGCCTCCTTGATCTTGGCTGCGATCTGGGTGCTGGTCACCGACCCGTAGAGCTTGCCGGTCTCGCCGGCCTTCGACGGGAAGAACAGCACAACCGTAGCCAGCTTCTCGGCCACGCCCGACAGCTCGGCGTTGAGCGCCGAACGCGCGATCGCGGCGTTCTGGCGCAGCGTCTCGGCGCGCTTGAGCGCCTCGGGCGTCGCCAGGACGGCCAGGCTGTGCGGCAGCAGGAAGTTGCGGCCGTATCCGTCGGCGACCTTTTTGACTTCGCCGGCGTGACCAAGTTTGTAGACGTCCTTCAGGAGTAAGACACGCATGGGTCTAGCCCTTTCCTCTCTTTGTTGACCGGGCGAAGGGTACAAACGCCCGATATGCGGTTACGAACGAACATTATACCAGACCCACGGCCGTCCGAGGCGGGCCGCAGGACAATCGCAACCACAGTGGAACAGCGCGGGGTTTCCCACGAATATCACGATTCCCGGTGGCTCGTTTGGCTATGTCGCATTCAAAGAAAACGGCGAAAACCGCAGCGGCGTGGGGGCGGGGAGCCCCCCACCCGCGCGCCGGGTGGGGCACACCCGCCGGCAAAGGGGCAGTCCCAAAGCCCCACGCCGCAAGCACCTGGGGGGCG
>JAEURK010000010.1 GCA_016789175.1 Anaerolineales bacterium | reverse complement strand
AGAAGTCGATGGGCTGCGCGATGACGTCGAAGTCGTCGGCCCCGATCCTGGGCATGTCGGCGCCATAAAGCGCGACGCCGTCCTCGGGATAGCGCTTGAGGAAGATCGGATCCGAGAACCAGGTGTTGTTCCAGAAGTCCTGGCCGCGCACCGCAAACGTGGCCTGGCGAGCGGCGTCGACGTCTGCGGGGTTGTTCGGGTCGGCCGGGATGGCCTGGCTGCTGACCGGCGCGAAACCGATCTGCAGCGGCTGTTTGGCGGCGGCGCGCATGGCCTGCACCGCGCGGCCGTGCGCGAGCAGGGCGTGATGGCCGACGCGCAACACCTCGGCCCAGCCCAGCTTATCGCCTGGCGCGTGAATGCCGACCGAGTGCCCGAGCCAGACGAAGCACTGCGGCTCGTTGTGGGTCATCCAATGCGTGACGCGATCGGAGTACTGCTCGGTCACCAGCGCCGCGTAATCCGCGAACCAGCGCGGGCTGTCGGGGTTGAGCCAGCCGCCCTGGCAGTACAGAGCATGCGGGAAGTCCCAATGGAACAGGGTGATGAACGGCTGGATGCCGGCCTCGAGCAGGTTGTCGATCAGGCGGTCGTAGTAGTCGAGGCCCAACTCATTGACCGCGCCGGCCCCGGCCGGCAGGATGCGCGACCACGACAGCGAGAAGCGGTAGCCTTTCGTCCCGAGCTCGCGCATCAGACCGATATCTTCGGGATAGCGATGGTACTGGTTGCAGGCCACGGAGCCGTTGTGGCCGTTGTAAATCGCGCCGGGCTTGCGGCAGAACATGTCCCAGACCGACAGGCCGCGGCCGTCCTCGAAGGCCGCGCCCTCGACTTGATACGACGCCGTCGCCGTTCCCCACACGAAGTTCTTCGGAAATTGAAGTGTCGTCATACGCTCACCCTGTTGTTGGCACGAATGGTCAAAGAAGACTCTAGCCGCGGATTGCGCGGATTACACGGATTGTCAGAACCGGGACCCATCCGCGTCATCGGCGTAATCCGCGGCCAATCCCTGCTCAACCCCCGAGGCTCGCCCGCACCGCCACGGCGCTCACGCCCGGCCGGGGCCGCGGCACGACGTCGCCGTGGACCGAGGCGCCGTCGACCTCGAGTGTGACAAGGGTGCCGGGCCCACGCCGGACGACCTCGATCGTGTAGGTCACGCCCTGGAAGCGGCGCGTGACCGTGAAGCCCGGCCAGCTCGCGGGGAGCACCGGCGCGACCTGCAGACCGTTGAGCGTCGGGCGGATGCCGAGCAGCCACTGTGTGATCGCGACGTAGTTCCAGGCCGCGGTGCCCGAGAGCCACGAGTTCTTGGCCTCGCCGTGGGTGGCCGCATCGATCCCGGCGATCATCTGCGCGTACACGTAAGGCTCGCAGCGATGCACCTCGCTGATCGTCTCACGCGCTGAAGGGTTGATCCGCTGATAGTAATCGAAAGCGGCGTCGCCGCGGCCCAGCATCGCCTCGGCGATCATGATCCACGGATTGGTGTGGCAGAACACGCCGGCGTTTTCTTTGTAGCCGGGTGGGTACGACGAGATCTCACCGAGATTGAGATAGTAGCGCGAAAAGGCCGGCTGCTGCAGCACGATGCCGTGCGGCGTCGCCAGCCGCGCAGCCACCGAATCGAGCGCCTTGGCGGCGCGCCCGTCGGCCAGGCCGATGCCGGCCATGACGCAGATGCCCTGCGGCTCGATGAAGATCTGTCCTTCTTCGCAGACCGCCGATCCCACCGGCTGACCGAAGTCGTCGTAGGCGCGCTTGAACCAGGCGCCGTCCCAGCCGTGCGCGTCGGTGATTGCCACCATCTTGGCGGCCTCGTCGCGGTAGCGCTGGGCCTCGGTCTGCAGACCACGCGCCAGGGCGATGTCGGCCAGCTCGTCGGCGGCGAGCACGAACAATCCGGCGATGAAGACCGACTCGGCCACCTTGCCGTCCTTGTTGGTGGTGGTCTGGAAGGACTGGCCGGGCGTGTCCGAGAAACAATTCAGGTTGAGGCAGTCGTTCCAATCGGCGCGGCCGATGAGCGGGAGGCCGTGAGGTCCGAGGCGGTCGAGCGTGTACTGCAGGCTGCGCTGCAGGTGCTCGTAAAGCGGGGTTTCGGTGCCGGCTGCGTTGTCGTAGGGCACGAGCGCGTCGAGCACCGACCAATCGCCGCTCTCCTTGAGGTACGCGGCCACGCCCAGGATCAGCCAGAGCGGGTCGTCGTTGAAGTTGCTGCCGACATCGTTATTGCCGCGTTTGGTCAGCGGCTGGTACTGATGGTAGGCGCCGCCGTTGGGCAGTTGGGTGGAGGCAATATCGAGGATGCGCTCCCGCGCGCGCTCGGGCACCATGTGCACAAAGCCCAGCAGGTCCTGGTTCGAGTCGCGGAAGCCCATGCCGCGGCCGATGCCCGACTCGTAGAGCGACGTCGAGCGCGACATGTTGAACGTCACCATGTTTTGGTAGGCGTTCCAGATGTTGACCATGCGGTTGACGTGCTCGTCGGGCGTGAGCACCTGGAAGATGCCGAGCAGGTCGGCCCAGTAAGCGCGCAGCGCCTCGAAGGCGGCCTCGACGTTAGCGGGCTGGAGATATTTGGCGATGACGGGTTTGACGGTCTGTTTGTTGATCGTCTGCGACCCGGGCGGGTCGAACTTGGCGTCCTGCGGGTTCTCGTGGTAGCCGAGGACGAAGGTGACCGTGCGCGTTTCGCCAGGCTGGAGCGTCAGCTTGACCTGATGCGCGCCCATCGGCTGCCAGCCGTGCGCGATCGAGTTGGTCAGCGCGCCCTGCTCGACGGCGAGCGGCTCGCGCCAATCGCGATAGGCGCCGAGGAAGGCGTCGCGCTGCGTGTCGAAGCCGGCCAGCGGCTCGGAGCAGGCGAAGTAGGCGAAGTGGTCGCGGCGCTCGCGGTACTCGGTCTTGTGATAAATCACGCCGTCCTCGACCTCGACCTGGCCGGTGCTGTAGTTGCGCTGGTAGTTGGTCGCGTCGTCCCAGGCCTCCCACAGCGCAAACTCGAGGCTCGAAAACAGATCGAGATCGGCCGCCGTTGCGCGCGTGTTCGTGATCGTCGCGGTCCAGATCTCGAGCGCCTCGCCGAGCGGCACGAAGTAGCGGGTCTCGGCCCGGATGCCCTTGAAGGTCGACGCGATGGTGGTGTAGCCCATGCCGTGTCGACAGGTGTAGTCGTCGAGTTTCGTTTTGGTCGGCTGCCAGGAGGGTGACCAGTAGGCGCCGTCGGCGGCATCGCGCAAGTAGAGGTAACGGCCGCCGAAGTCGAGCGGGGCGTTGTTGTAGCGGTAGCGCGTCAGCCGGCGCAGGCGGGCATCGCGGTAGAAGCTGTAGCCGCCGGCGGTGTTGGAGATGATGCCGAAGTAAGCCTCACAGCCGAGGTAGTTGATCCAGGGCAGGGGCGTATCGGGCCGGGTGATGACGTACTCGCGGCGGGCATCGTCGAAGGTTCCGTACTTCATGGTGGGGTGTCCTTTGCCGCCAGGTTGACTGACAGGCCGGAGGGAGTAGAGACCCAGCCCGCCCCAGGACGGGCGGCAGGGTGAGCCGATGGCGTCATCTTACCCCAAAATGGCGGTTTTGGGAGCGCTCCCAAACGCAGGCGGCAGACGGGGCGGCGACGGGAAGCTGCCGGCTGCTGAGTGGTACGATACCGGAATGCCCACGCCTCTGACGGACTCCGAACGCGTCGCCGCGCTGGAATGGCCCACCCAACGGGTCGACGTCGTGCTCGACACCGACACATACAATGAGATCGATGACCAATTCGCGCTGGCGTACGCGGCCCGGGCGCCCGAACGGATCGGGCTCGAGGCCGTCTACGCCGCCCCGTTTCATAACGAGCGCTCGACCGGGCCGGCCGACGGCATGGAGAAGAGCTTCGCCGAGATCGCACGCCTGCTTAACATCCTCGGTCGTTCAGATGTGCCCGCCTTCCGCGGCGCCACAGCCTGGATGCCTGAATCGGAGACGCCCGTTTCTAGCCCGGCCGCCGACGACTTAGTCGCCCGAGCCCACCAGGATCGGATAGGCAAGCTGCACGTCGTGGCGATCGGAGCGCCGACGAACGTGGCCAGCGCACTGCTCCTGGCGCCCGACATCGCCAGCCGTATCACAGTGACCTGGCTGGGCGGCCACGCCCGCGGACACTGGGATACGCGCGAGTTCAACTTGTTTCAGGATGCTCATGCTTCGCGCATCCTGCTCGACTCCGGCGTGCCGCTCGTGCGCGTGCCGTGCCTGGGCGTCGCCGAGCACCTGCGCACGACCGAAGCCGAGCTGGCTCGCTATTTGAAGGGCCGCGGCCCGCTCGCCGATTACCTGTATCAGACGTATGCAGACGTCTACCCCGATCACTTCGCAAAGTCGCGGGTGCTGTGGGACGTGGTCGCCATAGCCTGGCTGATCGATCCGGGGCTAACGACCACTGCATTGCTGCCCAGCCCCCGGTTCTCCGAGTTCTTCACCTGGAGTGAGGACCCGCGCCGCCACCTGATCCGTGAGGTCCTTGCGCTCGATCGCGATGCGATCCTGGCGGACCTTTTCACGCGTTTGCGTTGATCGTCCGGGACAACAACTGTCCGCCTCCGGAGGAAACAGTACGAAAGGTGATGAGGCTGAGGCCCCGACTTTGCCGGGGCTTCAGCCTCATCACCTTTCGTAGACACGGCAAAACAACGGTGTCGTCTTCAGTCGGCGTGACCGGCGAAGGCCATGGTGTACAGGTCGAAGTAGCGCCCGCGGCGCTCGAGCAACTGGGCATGGGTGCCCTGCTCGATGATCCGGCCGCGATCCATGACCACGATCAGATCGGCGCGCGTGATGGTCGAGAGCCGGTGGGCGATGACAAAAGCCGTCCGCCCAGACAGCAGACGCTCGAGCGCAGCCTGGATGATCCGCTCGGTCTGCGTGTCGATACTCGAGGTGGCCTCGTCGAGGATCAGGATGCGCGGGTCCGCCAGCAAGGCGCGCGCGAACGAGATCAGCTGACGCTGCCCACCTGAAAGGATCGCGCCGCCCTCGCCAACCGTGGTGTCGTAACCCTTGTCGAGCTTCTCGATGAACGCGTGCGCGCCGACCGCTTCGGCCGCGCGCTGCACGTGCTCGGGGGTGGCCCCGGGATGGGCATAGGCGATGTTGCTGAACACCGAGCCCGAGAACAGGAAGGGATCCTGGAGCACCACCCCGGTCTGGCGGCGGAGCGACTCCTGCGTCACGGCACGCACGTCGACGCCGTCGATCCGCACGGCGCCCTCGCTGGCATCGTAGAAGCGCGAGATCAATTTCACGAACGTCGACTTGCCCGCACCGGTCTCACCGACCAGGGCGATGGTCTGGCCGGGCACGACGCGTAGATTGACATGGTCGAGCACCGGCTGTCCGTCGGGCACATAGCGGAACGAGACGTCGTCGAACTCGACCTCGCCGACGACTGTGGGCAGGTCGCGCGCGCCGGGCCGGTCCGGGACCTCGACCGGCGTGTCGAGCAGTTCGAAGATGCGCTCGCCGCTGGCCATGGTGGCCTGCAAGGCGTTGTAGCGCTGCGACAGGTCGCGGATCGGGTTGAAGAAGCGATCGATGTACAGGGCGAAGGCCACCAGTGTGCCGGGCGTGATCGTCACGCCGAGCCAGCCCGTCTCGCCGAGCACCGCGCGCCCGCCGATATACAGGACCAGGGCCAGCGCAAAGCTGCCGATCAGGTCGACCGAAGGGAAGAAGATCGAGACCAGGAGCGAGGCCCAGTTGCTGGCGCGCAGCAGGTTGCCGTTGACGTCGCGCTTGAAGACGCCGAGGTTGTAATCCTCGCGCCCAAATGACTGCACCACGCGCACGCCGACGATGTTCTCGTTCAGCACGGCATTGACCCAGCCGACAGCCGAGCGCACGCGGCGATAACTCTCGCGGGCCTGGCGCCGAAAGAGCTCGGTGGCGATCGCCATGAGCGGCAGCACCGCAAAGCTCAGAAGCGACAACCGCCAGTTGAGCAATAACATGGCGACGATGATGCCGAACAGGTCGACGAAGTCGCGTGCCACGGCCACCAACGCCCAGACCACCATCTCGCGCACGACGCTGACGTCGTTGACCACGCGCGAGACAAGCCGGCCGACGGCGTAGCGGCCGAAGAACCCCAGCGACAGGCGCTGCATATGGTCGAACAACGCGCGGCGCAGATCGTAAACCACGTCCTGGCCGGCGCGGGCCATGATCTGCACACGCACGTAGGTGCCGATCCAAAACACGACGCCGGCCAGCAAATACAGGAGGACGGCCTGGCCGGTGCGACCAAGATCACCCTGGGCGATGCCCTCGTCGATGGCGATGGCGATCAGGTAGGGCCCGGCGATGTAGCCGAGCATGGCCGCGATCATCCACAGGATCGCGATGCCGATGCGACCGGCATACGGGCGCACATACGCGGTCAGCCGGCGCGCGATGCGCGGGTCGTAGGCCTTGCCCAGGATGTCATCGTCGCCGGGTGGAGGCGCCTTGGGTTTGGCAGGGGTAGCGGCTTTGGCGGTCATCGCACTGAACTCGGTTTCAGCGGCTTATCCTCGGCCCGGGTCGGGTCGGGGCGTTCGGCCTTCGGGTGCGGCACGGGCTCGGTGTGCGCCTCGGGCGCCTCGGGCTCCTCGGAGTCCAGGAAGAGCATCTCGCGCTGGAACTGCTCTTGATCCTTGAGTTGCAGGTTGTAGATCTCCTGGTATGGCCCGGGCTGGTCGACCATGGCGGCGTGCGTGCCGCGCTGCACGACCCGGCCGCCGTCGAGCACCAGGATCAGATCCGCCCGGCGCACGGTCGAGAGCCGCTGCGCGATCACGAAGGTCGTGCGGCCTTGCATCAGCGTGTCGAGCGCTTTTTGGATCAAGTACTCGGTGCGCATATCGACGCTCGACGTAGCGTCGTCGAGGATCAGGATGCGCGGGTCGGTCAGCAGCGCGCGGGCGATGGCGATGCGCTGGCGCTGCCCGCCCGAAAGAGTCACGCCGCGCTCGCCGACCTCGGTGTCGTAGCCGGCCGGGAACGACCGGATAAAGTCGTGGGCCTGGGCTGCGCGCGCGGCGGCGAAGATCTCGTCGTCGGTCGCCTCGGGCCGGCCATAGGCGATGTTCTCGCGGATGGTGGCCGAGAAGAGCAGCGAGGTCTGCAGCACCAGCCCGATCTGGCGGCGCAACGAATGGAGCTCGACCGTGCGGATGTCGTGGCCGTCGGCCAGCACACGACCCTGGCTTGGGTCGTAGAACCGCGGGATCAGGTTGACCAGGCTGGTCTTGCCGCTGCCGGTTGGGCCGATCAGGGCGATCACCTGATTCGGTTCGGCCTCGAAGCTGATGTTCGAAAGCGCCGCCCCGGCGCCGCGATAACGAAACGAGACGTCCTCGAACGTGACGCGCCCGCTGAGCGGCGGCAGAGCCGGAGCATCCGGTTGGGTCTCGATCACGAGCGGCGCGTCGAGCACCTCGTAGATCCGGGTCGCGCCGGCCAACGCCTCGCTGGCGCTGCTGACCACGAAGCCCAGGTCCTGCACCGGCGCCGCCAACAGCATCAGGTAGGCGTTGAACGCCACGATCTCGCCCAGAGTGAGCTGCAGCACCGCGCCGAACCACAGCACCAAGGCCGTGCTGGCCACGATCAGCAAGAAGAAGGTGGGCATGTAGCGCCCCCACGTGCCGACCAGGGTGACGCGCGCGTCGTACAACTCGCGATGCGGCTTGTCGAAGCGGGTGGCCTCGTCGGCCTCGCGCGCGAAGGCGCGCACGACCTGCACGCCGGTGGCGTATTCCTGGACCGCCGACGAAACAGCGCCGAGGGCGTTGTCGATGCGCAGGAACATCGGCTCGGCGATCCGGCCGAGGCGCATGGTCACGGCCGTCATCACGATCAGGGGCAGCATCCCGATCAAGGTCAGGGGCAGTGACTGCTGCACCAACAGGAACAGGATACCGATCAGCAACATGATCACGTTGAGCAGATCGATCGCACCCTGGCCGATGAAGCGCGACACCGCACTGACGTCTTCGGTGCAACGGCTCATTAACTGGCCGGTCTGGGCCTGGTCGTGATAGCCGAAGTGCAGGCGCTGGATCTTGTCGTACAGGGCGTTGCGCAGGTCGAAACCGGTGCGGTTGACCAGCCACTCGCCCAGGTATCGACGCGCGAAGGCGAACACCGCGCGCAGGGCGCCGATCGCCAGGATCGCCAGGGCGGCGCGCGTCAGCGCCTCGGGCTCGCGGCGGCCGAGGCCATCGTCGATGACGGATTGGATGATCCCGGGCACCCACAGGCTGGCGAGGGTGAGCAGCGCCGTGCTCAAAACCAACGCAGCCACCTGTAGGCGATACGGGCGGAGCGGCCTGAAGAGGCGAAGCAGATTCACTTTTACACCGGAGGTAACGCGGACCTATCAGTGTACCGCGCTCGGTGCCGTTCATCAAGCATAACAGTGACGTTTGAGCGTTTCGGTCCAGCCGCATTTTCCTTAGGATTTCCAGGCATGGAACCCGCGTCGGCGGCCCTGGCCGCGCTCCTGGATCAAACGACAGCCCTGCACCGGCATTTGTGCCCGCGCCAGGTGCTGGGTGTGCGCCTGGGGCTCCTGGCCGGCGCCTGCCTGGGGCTGGTTGTGCCGCAGCCCTTCGAGTCGAAGCGCCTGATCGCCATCGTCGAGACCGACGGCTGCTTCGCCGACGGGGTCTCGGCCGCCGCCAATTGCTGGACCGGCCGACGCACCCTGCGCGTCGAGGATTACGGCAAGGTGGCGGCGACCTTCATCGACACCTTCAGCGGGCGGGCCGTGCGGATCCACCCGCACCCGGAAGCACGTGAACGCGCCCGCGCGCTGGCGCCGGAGGCGCCAAACCGCTGGCAGGCCCAACTGCTCGGCTATCAGAGGCTACCGAATGCCGAACTGCTGGTGGTCACGCCGGTCGCGTTGACGCTCTCGCTCGAGAAACTGGTCAGCCGGGCCGGGTATCGGGTGACCTGTGCGCGCTGCAACGAAGAGGTTATCAACGAGCGCGAGGTCGTGCGCGACGGAGTGACCCTCTGTCGGGCCTGCGCCGACGCCGCCTACTATCGCGCGATCGACGTGCGCGAGCCGGCGCGGGTCGACGCCCACTGCGATTCGGAAGCTTAGGCTCCCACCAGATCAGACCAGAGACGAAGGCCGAAGGTTGTTCAACCTTCGGCCTTCGTCGTTTCGTTCGTCTGTGATCATGCCGGCTCACGCATATGGCTGACCGGCACCCAGCCGACGCGGCCATCGGCAGCCCGGCAGAAGTGCCAGCCGGCGGCGGCCACGAGCGACTCGACCTCGTCGCCGACCTTCACGGTCAACTCGCGGGCATCGTAGTCGCGGCGGGCCACCCCCGTGGTGGGATCGCGTTGCTCGACGAACTCGGCCGGGATCCAGCCTTCACGCCCGTCGGCGGCGATGCCCCACAGCCAGACCCAATCGGCTCGATCATCCCAACGATCGGCCTTGCCGGTGAGGGTGAAGCGCTCGCCAGCCGCAAGGTGGATTGGGTCGGCGTACTGGGTTGTGTAGTCGCGAAGGATCGTGAGGGTAGCCATGGTCAATTCAGACATCGGGAGTGTCCCGATGTATCCCGATGTTGGAATCGGCGCGGTGGCGCATCAATCCGAGTGTAACCCGACATGATTGCCCTCGCTATCGACGATGACGGCGATTCGGCCAAAAGGGTACGGCCCAGACGGCGGCAGCGCCACCGAGCCGCCGGCCTGCACGGCGCGCTCGGTGGCGGCGTCCAGATCGCCGTTGAGGTTGAGGTAGACCAGGGCGCCGTTCCCGGGCGCGAA
>JAEURK010000003.1 GCA_016789175.1 Anaerolineales bacterium | reverse complement strand
GCTGTGCGGATGGCTCTCGATCAGGCCCGAGTTGGTGATGCGCACCAGACGGGTGCGAGTGCGCAGATCGTCGAGGGTGCGCGCGCCGGCGTAGCCCATGCCGGAGCGCAGGCCGCCGACCATCTGGTAGACCGCATCGCGTAACTGGCCTTTATAGGCGACCAGGGCCTCCACGCCCTCCGGCACCAGCTTGCCGCTGCCCTTGCCCTGGCCCGTGCCGTAACGATCCTTGGCCAGGCCCTGCATCGCACCGAGCGAGCCCATGCCGCGATACTCCTTGTAGCGGCGCCCTTCGTAGAGCACGACGTCGCCCGGGGCCTCGTCGAGGCCGGCGAGAAGGCTGCCGAGCATGACGACCTCGGCCCCGGCCGTGATGGCCTTGACGATGTCGCCGCTGTACTTGATGCCGCCGTCGGCGATGACCGGGATGCCCTTGCTCTTCGCCGCGCGCGCACACTCGTAGATCGCGGACATCTGCGGCATGCCGGCGCCCGAGATGATGCGTGTGGTGCAGATCGACCCCGCGCCCACGCCGATCTTGACGGCCGACGCGCCGGCCTCGATCAGGGCCAGCGTGCCTTCGGGCGTGACGACGTTGCCGGCGAAGACCGGCAGGTTGGGCCAGCCGGCCTTGATGCGCCGGATGGCGTTGATCACGCCGGCGCTGTGGCCGTGAGCGGTGTCGACCGAGACCACGTCGACGCCGCGCGCCACCAGGCGCTCGACCCGTTCCTCCAGGTCCTGGCCCACGCCGACCGCGGCGCCGGCCAAGAGCCGGCCGCGCTTATCGGTGGCGGCGTGGGGGTAGTCTTTCTTCTTCTGGATGTCCTTGACCGTGATCAGGCCCTTGAGCACGCCGGCGTCGTCGACCAGCGGCAGTTTCTCGATCCGGTGCTTCTGAAGCAGCACCAGGGCCTCGTCAAGCGTGGTGCCGACCGCCGCAGTCACCAGGTGTTCGCCGGTCATGATCTCGGTCACCGGCCGGCCGTGATCGGCCGCCGACATGAAGCGCGTGTCGCGGTTGGTCAGGATGCCGAGCAGCTTGCCGGTCTCGGGGTCGGTCACCGGTACACCGCTGATCCGAAACTTCTCCATGATGGCTTCGGCGTCGCCGAGCGTGGCGGTTGGGGGCAGCGTCACCGGGTCGACGATCATGCCCGACTCGGAGCGCTTGACTTTCTCGACTTCGTTGGCCTGCTGCTCGGGCGTCAGGTTGCGGTGGATGATGCCCAGGCCGCCCTCGCGCGCGAGCGCGATCGCCAGTCGGGCCTCGGTGACCGTGTCCATCGCGGCCGAGATCAGGGGGACGTGCAGGCAGATCTCGTCGGTCAGCCGGGCGCGGACGTCGACCTGGTCGGGCAGCGTCTCGCTGAATCCCGGGACGACGAGCACGTCATCGAAGGTCAGGGCTTCGGTGGAATCAAAGAGTTTCTCGTTCATGGGCCTCATGGAGTGCGAGGAGGAGGGTATCCCCAGGGGGTACCCTCCTCCTCGAAATGGTTCTGATTCAAACGATTATACCGAGGCGATCAATGCCGGAAGTGGCGCACGCCGGTCGTGACCATGGCCAGCCCGGCGGCGTCGGCGGCCGCAATCGAGTCGGCGTCACGAACCGAACCACCCGGGTGAACAATGGCCGTGATGCCCAGCCGGGCCGCGATCTCGACGCTGTCCGGGAAAGGGAAGAACGCGTCTGAGGCCATCACCGCGCCGCGGGCCTTCTCGCCCGCGCGCTCGCCCGCGATCCTGACACAGTCGACGCGGTTGGGCTGGCCGCCGCCGATGCCGACGGTGGCGGCGCCCGCCTCGCTCGCTGTCGCAAACACGATCGCGTTCGAGCGCACGTTCTGGCACGTCTTCCAGGCGAAGCGCAGCGCCCGCCATTCGGCCTCGGTCGGCTCGCGCTTGGAGACGACCGTCCAGGTCGCATCGGCCGGGTCGCCAAAGTCGGCGTCCTGTTTCAGGAACCCGCCGATGACGGTGCGGAGCTCATAGCGCGGCGTGATGGCAGCCGGATCTGCGGTCGGCATCTCGAGCAGGCGGCAGTTCTTCTTTTTGGCGAGCACGGCCCGGGCCTCGTCGGTGAAGCCCGGCGCCGCGATGCATTCGATGAATACGTCAGCCAGCGCCTGCGCGGTCTCGCCGTCGAAGGGCCGGTTCGACGCGATCACGCCGCCGAAGGCCGAGACCGGGTCGCTGGCAAAAGCGGCGCGGTAGGCGTCGACCAGCGCTGCTGCTGTGGCGACGCCGCAGGGCGAGAGGTGTTTGACGATGCAGATCGCGGGCTCGGCGTAGCTGATGGCCACGCGCCAGGCCCCGTCGAGGTCGAGCAGGTTGTTGTACGACAGTTCCTTGCCCTGCAGCACGCTTCCGCCGAGCGGACCGGCGCCGGGCGTCAGGCTGTAGAGCGCGGCGGTCTGATGCGGGTTTTCGCCATAGCGCAGGCTCTGGATCCGGTGTCCGACCACATGCACGGGCGCGCTCTCGCCCGTCACCTGGCCGAGGTAGGCGCTGATGGCTGAGTCGTAAGCCGCCGTGTGCGCGAAGCCCTTCACTGCCAATCGGCTGCGCGTGTCCGCGCGGACGCCGCCGGACATGAGCTCGGCCAGTATCAACGCGTAGTCGGCCGGGTCGCAGGCCAGCGTGACGCGCGCGTGGTTTTTGGCCGCGGCCCGGATCAGGGCGACGCCGCCGATATCGATCTGTTCGATGGCCTCGTCGAGCGTGACGCCCGGTTTCGCGATCGTGGCCTCGAACGGGTAGAGGTTCACGGCCACGACGTCGATGTAATCGAGCTTGAGCCGGTCGAGATCCGCCTGATCACTCTCGATCGCGCGCGCGAGCAGCCCGCCATGGATGGCCGGGTGGAGCGTCTTGACCCGTCCGCCCAGGATCTCGGGCGAGCCCGTGTACTCCGACACCTCGGTCACGGCCAGACCCGCCTCACGCAGGGCTTTGGCCGTGCCACCGGATGCGATCAACTGTGCGCCGAGCTGGCTCAAGCCGCGCGCGAATGGGACCAGGCCGGTTTTATCGTGGACCGAGAGAAGGGCTTTCATGATGGCTGATTGCTGATGGCTGATGGCTGATGGCTGATGGCTGATGGCTGATGGCTGATGGCTGATGGCTGATTGCTGATTGCTGATTGCTGATTGCTGATTGCTGATTGCTGATTGCTGATTGCTATTCTAACGACGACGAGAGCCGAGGGCTTACTAAAGATCGGGCCATTTCGCCTGGGCAGATTGCCCGGCCACGGCCCACGCGGCCAATCCGCAATCCGAAATCAACGATCAGCCATTCCTCTTGAGGATCGCCTTGTTGATAGCGCGCACGAGGCCGGGGCCGGCGTAGATCAGGCCGGTGTAGAGCTGGATGAGCGTGGCGCCGGCATCGAGGCGGGCAAGGGCGTCGTCGGGCGTCATGATTCCGCCGACCCCCACGATCGGCAGGGTTGTCTGGCGCGCCAGGTAGGCCACGAACGCGTTGGCGCGCGCGGTCAGCGGTCGGCCGCTCACGCCGCCCTGGATCCCGACCGTGTACGACGGCAGGCCCTTGCGGTTGATCGTGGTGTTGGTCGCGATCAGGCCGTCGATGCCGTTGGCGGTCGCTGCGGCCAGCGCGTCATCGATCTCGGCCTCGGTCAGATCCGGGGCGAGTTTGAGCAGCAGCGGCACCCGCCGCGGGAGCGCGTCACGGGCCGCCGCGACGGCTTTGAGCAGGCCTTCGAGGTGCTCGCGGGCCTGTAGCTGACGCAGGTTGAGCGTGTTCGGGCTGCTGATGTTGAGCGCCACATAATCCGCGCGGCGATAGACGCGCCGCAGCAGGAAGACGTAGTCGTCGGCGGCGCGTTCGATCACGGTTTCCTTGCTCTTGCCGACGTTCATGCCGGCCCGGGTGCCCGGAGCCTGCCATGGGCGGCGCTCGATCACGTCGATGCCGTCGTTGGGAAAGCCCATGCTGTTGATGACGGCCTTGTACTCCGGGAGTCGATGCAACCGCGGCTTTGGGTTGCCGACCTGCGGGAAGCGTGTGACGGTTCCGAGCTCGAGATGCCCGAACCCCAGCGCTGCCAGACCGCTTACGCCGACCGCGTTCTTGTCGTAACCGGCCGCCATGCCGACCGGGTTGCGAAACGTCAGGCCGAAGGCCTTGACCTCGAGCCGCCTGTCGTGCAGATCGAACAGCGCGCGCAACACCAGACGCGTCACCGGGTTGCGCCCGGCCATCCGCACAGCGTTCAGCGAGAGCGCGTGGGCGTGTTCGGGATCCAGTCGAAAGAGCAGGGGGCGGATGAGGGGGTACATGGCAGATTTCTGATTGCTGATTGTTGATTGGAAGGTCAATCAGCAATCAACAATCAGCAATCCCTATTTGAGGAACTCCAGCACGGCCTGTTCCTGCTCGGCCGTGAGCGCCCCGATTCGGCGCCAGTGCGGGAGCAGTTGTCGGATGGTGGCGACGGCGTGCAGGCGGAAGCCGGCCTGCATCAGGGTCTCGCGCGCGCCGGATTCGCGATCGACGAGCACGACGATGTCGCGCACGATCAGGCCGGCTGCGGTCAGTTTCTCGACCGCCTCGATCTTGGTGCCCCCGGTGGTCGCGAGGTCGTCGATGATGGCGATGGTCTCGCCGGCGGCATAGGCGCCTTCGATGGCGGCCTGCGTGCCGTATTCCTTGACCTCGCGCCGCGGGTAGATCAGCGGGCGATCCATCTCGAGCGCGACCGCGGTGCCGATCGGCAGGGCCGCGTAGGGCAGGCCTGCCAGCCGATCGAAGCTCAGGTCCTTGAGCACAGTCGCGTACATCTTCGCCGCGCGCCGGAGCGCCGCCGGGTGCGAGATCAGCAATCTCAAATCGAGATAGATCGGCGAGATCAGGCCCGACTTGAGTTTGAACGACCCAAACTTGACGCAGCCCGACTCCACCAGGTCCTGTGCCAACTGCGCGATTTCGCCTTTCGCTCCTCGCTCCTCGCCTGTCGCTCCCCGCTCCTCACTCCTCGCCCGGCGTGCGCCGTGCCGGATGGTCTCGATGGCGTCGCGCAGTTCTGCGGCCGCCAGCCCCGGATTGTCGGCCCGCGCAATGGCGCGTGAGACCGGGACGAGCACGCCCATCCCGTCGGCGCGCAGACCGGCCGTCAGCGCGGCTTGCAGGTCGCCGCCCTGGGCTCCCACGCCCGGTGCCAGGAACCAGGCCTGCGGCGCGCGCGCCCGGATGCGGGCGAGCGCCTCGGGCTGGGTGGCCCCGATCACCAGGCCGATGTTGTTGCTTGTGTTCCAACCGTCGGCCAGGTCCGCCACGGCTTCGAACAGGGCGCGGCCGTCGGCGAGCACCAGCTCCTGCAGATCGTGCGAGCCGGGATTGGAGGTGCGGCAGAGGACGAACACACCTCTCTCGCGATCCTTGAGGAAGGGCGCGAGCGAGTCGTGGCCCAGATAGGGCGAGAGCGTGATGGCGTGCGCACCCAGGTGCTCGAAGGTCGACGCGGCGTAGGCATCGGCGGTCGAAGCGATATCGCCGCGCTTGGCGTCCAGGATGACGGGGATGACGCTGCCGATCCGATTGGATTCAGCCCGAACGGCCTCGATCACGATCTTCAAGCAGGCCCAGCCTTCCGGCCCGTAAAGCTCAAAGAAGGCGGCGTTCGGCTTGAACGCGGCGGCGTAGCGCGCGGTCGCCTTGATCAGCCGCAGGCAGTACTCCACGGCGGCCGCGGCCGTCGGCTCCGGCAGATCGTCCGGATGCGGATCGAGCCCGATGCAGAGCAGCGAGCTGGTCACCTGGACGTGACGATCGAGGAGGGTAAAAAAAGATTCCATGTGTATTGTCCACCAGGCGAACGCGCGCGCGGTTCGGCTGCAGGTCGTGCATACTACCCAACGGCCCCAGACCGGTATTCCTGCACGGTCGCGGCACCTATACCTGCGCCCCCCATGTCATCCAGAGGGCCCATACCCCCGGGTCATCACACACGCTGAATGAGCCCGAAGGATCTCCAATCGGACTCCTCCGACGCACAGGCGAGTCCGATGGCGGATCCTGTGGCATCCCCGTGGCGGGCTCAATCGGAGAGACGTCCGTCGTCTCGGCTCACGCCTTCCCAAGCACCATCGCCAGCACCGCCATGCGCACGTACAGACCGCATTCCATCTGGCGGAAGTAAGCGGCGCGCGGGTCGTGATCGACCTCGCCGCTGATCTCGCCGACGCGCGGGAGCGGGTGCATCAGGGCCATGCGCGGCTTGGCGCTGCGCATGGTCTCGGGCGTGATCACGTAGGCGCCCTTGACGCCCTCATATTCGTTGAGGTCGGCGAAACGCTCTTTCTGGATGCGTGTGACGTACAGCACATCGCTTTCCGGCAGGACGCCTTCCAGGGTGGCGTGCTCGGTCTGTCGCAGGCCGTGCTCGTTCAATTGTGCCACAAGGTCCGCCGGCATCTTGAGCAGGTCGGGCGAGACGTAGTGGACGTTGACGTCGTAGAGCGAGAGCAGCTTGCTGAGCGAGTGCACGGTGCGTCCGTACTTGAGATCGCCGAGCATGGTCACGGTCAAACCGTCGATCCGGCCGAGCTCCTGGCGGATCGTGTACAGGTCGAGCAGGGCCTGGGTCGGGTGCTCGCCGATGCCGTCGCCGGCGTTGATCACGGGCTTGCGCGCCGCCTGGGCCGCGATCGCGGCCGCGCCGGTCTCGGGGTGGCGCAGCACGATCACGTCCGCGTAGCACTCGAGGGTGCGCACCGTGTCAGGCAGGCTCTCGCCCTTCGACACCGACGAGTAGCGCACCTCGCTGATCGGGATCACGCTGCCGCCCAGGCGCTCCATGGCCGCCAGGAACGACGACGACGTGCGCGTCGACGGTTCGTAGAACAGGTTGGCCAGGATCTTGCCCTTGAGCAGGTCGAACGTGCCGATGTGCGCGACCATGTTGCGCATCGCGTCGGCCACGCCGAAGATGTACTCCAGATCGTCGCGCGTGAACTGCGAGACCGAGAGGATGTCCTGACCGTAGAAGCGGCCGGTGCGTTGATCGCCGAGCGGCAGGTGCCGCGACTTGAGGTGTGCAGGTAAAGACATCGTTCCTCCTTGTGTGTGAGCGTCGGCGCGTCAGCCGACGACGTTGTGCCCGAAGCCGGGCTGTGCCAGGATTTGTCCGGAGTCGTACACGCGTTCCCCGCGCAGGGTCACGGCCGTCACCCGCCCGCGCAGCGCCCAACCCTCGAACGGCGTCCAGGCCGCGCGCGTGTGCTGCTCCGCGCCGATCGGCTGCCAGGTTGCCTCCGCGTCCAGGTCGACCCAGGTCGCCGGTTGTTCGGGCAGGTTGAAGATCCGGCGCGGCCCGGCATGCATACGCGCGATGACATCATCGAGGTCAAGCAGGCCGGCGTGTACGGCCGTCAACCAGAGCGGAAGCGCCGTCTCGAGCCCCGGGAAGCCGGGGGGCGGCGCAGTCGATTCCTTTTCGGTTATCGTGTGCGGCGCGTGATCGGTGGCAAAGCAGTCGATCACGTCCAGGTTGGTCCAGAGCGCATCGACATCGGCCTGGGTTTGCAGGCGCGGGCGCACTTCGGCGTACGCGCCGCTCCAGCCGCGCGCGTTCTTAGCCACGACCTCGAACTGCCGCGCCGGCCGGGCGCCCTCGATCAAGAACAGGTGGTGGGGACACACCTCGCAGGTTACGGCCAGGCCGCGCTCGCGCGCGCTGCGGATCAACGCGATCTCGGACTCGCGCGCGACGTGGCAGACGTGCACGCTGCGCCCGGCGAGGTGGGCGGCCAGGATGACGGCCGCTGTCTGTTGTTCCTCGGCGTGCGCCACGAGAGGCCGGTCCTTGGGCCAGGCCGCGCAGTGCGCGACCAGCGCGTCGAGCCCTGACATTTTCAGGTCGCCGAAAGTGGCGTCGAGGTAGAGCTTCAGCCCAACAGAGCGCGACGCCAATCCGGCCGCCGCACCGACGTTGCCGGGACCGGCGCCGAAGTAGATGCCGTAGTCGCAGGCAGCCCGGGCCCGCGCCGCGACCTCGTATTGTGTCAGCGCGACCTCGTCAACCAGGGGCGGCTGCGTGTTGGGCATCGCCAGGATCGTCGTGACGCCGCCGGCCAGCGCGGCCGCGGTCGCGCTGAACCAGTCTTCTTTGTGACTTTGTTGAAGATCGCGCACGTGGACGTGCGGATCGGTCAGCCCCGGCAGACGCATCGGGTCTCCTTGTCGGCGCGATCGCCGGCACCAGGCAAAAAAAAGAGCCGAATGATCGGCTCTTCAATGGAGA
>JAEURK010000454.1 GCA_016789175.1 Anaerolineales bacterium | reverse complement strand
CCGCCGCTGATCGAAGACGAAGTGGTGGCGATGGGACGCATCAACGACTCGCTGCTTTATGGCGGCGTGGCGACCATCTTCATCGATGCGGCCGACGAAGCGGCGGCTGCGGTGATCGGCAAAGTGGTCTCTGCGAAGTCGCGGGCCTATGGCCGGCCGTTCGTTGAGATCTACGAGGATGCCGGGCGCGACTTCTATAACATCCCGCTCGACCTGCACTCGCCGGCTGTGCTGCACCTGAACAACATCCGGACCGGCCGCACGTTCTCGGCCGGCGAGATCAACGAAGCGGTGCTCCGCCGCTCGTTCTTCGGGGAGTAAGACGCGCGGTCGCTCGCCAGGTCGAGCCGGATCTGGGACCGAGCGTGATGATCGATCAGGCGTACGAGGGGAGCAGATGTCAACCCTGCTGGTCAAGAATGCCACCGTGCTCGTCACGATGGACGCCCAACGTCGCGAGATCGCCGGTGGCGGCCTCTTCGCGCGCGACGGCGTGATCGAGCAGGTTGCCGCGACGTCCGAACTGCCGCGGACGGCCGACGACGTGGTTGACCTGCAGGGTCATGTCGTCATCCCGGGCCTGGTGAACGGCCACCATCATCTTTTCCAAAGTCTGACGCGCGGCGTGCCGGCCGGCCAGAACTCGGATCTCTACGGCTGGTTGGACGCCTTGCAGCCGATCTGGCTGCGCGTGACACCGGAGGCCCTGCGAGCCTCGACGCGATTGGGTCTGGCCGAACTGGCCCTCTCCGGATGCACCACGGCCGCCGACCATCACTACCTGCACGTCAACGGCTGTCGTCTGGATGACCAGATGGAGGCGGCGCACGAAATCGGGCTGCGCTTTCATGCCTTGCGCGGGAGCGTGACTGAGCCCGATGCCGCTCCGGCGGGGATGCGCGAGACCGAGGCGGCCGTCCTGGCGGACTCGCAGCGTTTGCTCGAGACGTATCACGATCCGCGCCGGTTCGCGCTGGTGCGGGTCGGCCTGGCCCCGGGTGCGATCTTCGGATCCAGCCCGCGGTTCTTTCGCGCGACGGCGGAGCTGGCGCGGGCCTATGGCGCGCACCTCCACACGCATTGGGCCGAGGCCCAGGGCGAGGTGGACTTCCTGCGCGACGTCATCCGGCTTTCGCCGGAGGCCTTTCTCGAAAGCGTTGGCTGGGTCGGCGATGATGTCTGGATGGCTCATTGCATTCAGCTCACGCCGGGCGAGATCAGCCTGTTTGGGCGGGCCGGGATCGGCGTCTGCCACTGCCCGAACTCGAACGCGCGTACGGGGGCCGGGTTGGCTCCGGTGCCGCGGATGCTGGAGGCCGGCGTCAAGGTCGGCCTGGGCGTCGACGGCAGCGCGGCCAACGACGCCGGCCACCTGCTGGCCGAGGCGCGGCAGGCGCTCTTGTTTCAGCGCCTGGTGCATGGGCCGACGGCCTTCACCGCCCGCCAGGCGCTCGAGCTGGCGACGCTCGGCGGCGCGCGCATCCTGGGTCGCGACGACATCGGGGCGCTCGAGCCGGGCCGGGCCGCGGACTTCGCTGCGTGGGATCTTGGCGCCGCGAGCTTCGCCGGCGCGGCGGACCCGGTGGCGGCCCTGATCTTCTGCCACCCCGTTAACGCGAGACATGTGGCGGTGCACGGCCGTTGGGTCGTGAAGGACGGACAGCTCGCCACGGCGGATCTCGCGAACGTGATCGAGCGCCACAACGCCCAATCGCGTGCTGTGTTGGGTCAGATGTAAAACACGCGACGATCAGCGATCCGGTCGCGGCGCGTGTTCAACCGGGTGTCTGGCGTCGCCATTCAATTTGATGCCATCTGCCGCGCAGGGCGGCGGAACTATCGGACAGGAGTACCCATGGCCACACAACCTCGCTTTGCGCTTTACATGCAGGACAAGCACCCGTTGGCCTACGAGTTGGAGATGGCCGAATACGCCGAGTCGCGCGGGTTCAGCGAGATCTGGCAGGCGGACACCCGGCTGGCGCGCGACTGCGTGGTGATGATGTCGGCCTTCCTGACGCGCACCCGCCATCTGCGGCTGGGCAGCGGCGTGCTCCCGATCTGGACCCGGAACCCGGCCGTCATCGCCGCGACCTGGAGCACCATGTGGGAGTTGGGGCAACAGCTCGGCACACCCGGCGACGCGTCGCGTGTGATGCTCGGCCTCGGAGCGTGGTGGGAGCCGATCGCCGGACGGGTGGGTGTCCAGCGCGAGCGGCCGCTGCTGGCCATGCGCGAAAACGTGGAGAGCATCCGGCAGTTGTTCACCATGGAGGAGGTCACCTATCAAGGCCAGTTCGTCCATCTGGATCGCGTGCGGCTCGACGTGGTGTTCGCCGACACGCGCCAACGAGACATCCCGATTTACATCGGCGCAACCGGCGACAAGATGCTCGAGCTGGCCGGCGAGATCTGCGATGGCGTCGTGCTCAACTACGTCGTCTCGGTCGATTACATCAAGAAGGCCGTTGATCTGGTGGCGAAGGGCGCGGCCCGGGCGGGGAAGACGCTCGAACAGGTCGACCGGCCCGAGCTCCTGGTGTGTTCGCTCAGCGACAAGGATCCCGACGCGGCCATGTTCGAGGCCAAGAAGCTGGTTGCGTACTATCTGGCCACCGAGCCGCACATCATGAAAGCCAGCGGCGTGCCCGACGACCTGATCGCGAAGGTCCAGGCTGTGATGGGATGGCCGGCGACCGAGGCAGAGTATCGCGCGGCGGCGAAGGTGATCCCGGACGATGTCACCCGGTCTTTGATGGCCGTCGGCACGAGCGACGAATGCGTGGCCAAGGTCCAGGAATACATCGACGCCGGGGTGACGTGTCCGATCCTGTATCCGATGATGGACGACATCCGGCCCGTGGTCGACGCGTTCGCGGAGGCTTACAGGCTCGAGCCTCGCTGAGCGCCATCGCGGCCGGGCAAGGGGAGTCGCGCGAGATGTACGATCAGGTCATCACCGACGGACTGCTCATCACGCCGTCTGAGGCGTACCAGGCTGATCTGGCGATCCAGGGCGACCGGATCGTCGCGATCGGCCAGGGCCTGACCGGCCGGCAGACGATCTCGGCCGCCGGTCTGTATGTCCTGCCCGGTGCGGTCGACCCTCACGTCCATCTGGCGATGGACGCCGGCGTGACGCGAACGAGCGAGGATTGGGCCAGCGGCACGATCGCTGCGGCCTGCGGCGGCACCACGACGGTCATCGATTTCGTCGAGCCCGACCTGGATGGCCCGCTCGCACCAGCCCTGGCGGCCCGCCGCGCGGAAGCAGAGGCCGGCGCCGTCATCGACTTCGGCTTGCACATGACCTTGCGCAGCGCCGCGCCCGAGGTCCTGGCTGAAGTGCCGGCCATCATGGCGGCCGGCTGTTCCTCCTTCAAGACCTATCTCACCTACGACGGCTTTCGCCTCGATGATCGGTCGTTCCTCGAAGCGCTGGCAGCGGTGGCACAGGTCGGCGGGCTGGCGCTGGTGCACGCCGAGAACGATGCCGCGATCTCGGCTCTGCGGGCCGAGGCCGTGGCCCGGGGTGATCGCGCGCCACGCTTCCACGCGCTGACGCGACCGGCCGCGACCGAGGCCGAGGCGATCGAGCGGGCTGTCACGCTGGCCGGCGTGGCGGGTTGCCGCCTGTACGTCGTACACGTGTCGACGCGGCCCGGCGCCGAGGCGGTGGCCCGCGCGCGCGCGCGCGGCCTGGCGGTCACCGGTGAGACCTGCCCCCAGTATCTGCTGCTGACCGAAGACGAATTGAGCCGGCCGGGTTTCGAAGGCGCAAAGTTCGTGTGTTCGCCGCCGCTCAGACCGGCTGATCACTCGCCGGCGCT
>JAEURK010000404.1 GCA_016789175.1 Anaerolineales bacterium | reverse complement strand
CTCCAGCTCCTCGACCGTCGACTGCAGCGATTCGCGGGTGTGCTGCAGCTCATGTTCCAGCAGTTGGATGCGGGCCTGGGTCTCGGTGTCGGCTTCGAACTGCTGCCCGGCGTCCGATTCAGACGGCGTCAGCCGGCGCTCCTCCTGGAAGAGCACGAACAAAAAGGTCGAATTGGTGGCCTTATCGTGGAGCGGGTCCACAGTGATGCTGAGGATGACGTCGTCGCGTCCCTCGCGGCCCTGCAAGCGAACGCCTCGGTACGTTACCTTCTCGCCCTTTTTGCTGACGCTCTGGATCGCCGACGAGAGCGCGATGCGCAGGTCGCCGCGGGCCATGCCGATCAGATCCTGGGTCATCCGGCCCGACGGCGCCCGCAGATACAGATCGGCGTCGCCGAAGACGTGCAGCACCTCGCGCTGATCGTTGATCAGCACACCGGTCGGGACGTAGCGATTGAGAAGCGACTCGTAAGCGCGCGAGAGCCGCAGATCGCCTGGCAGAAGCGATCGGCTGGACGCCCGGCCCAGGCTCGGCGCCAGGCTCAGGCGCAGATCGAGCGGCAGGCGCGCGTCGCGCACCTTGCGGTACACCTTCCATTGCCGGTCGATCGTCGTGAACTCCTCGCTCAATTCGCCGGGCCCCTCGCTTGGGCCGAGCAGGAGCACGCCATGCAGCTTGAGCGCGAAGTGAAAGGCCGAGAGCGCCTTGAGTTGCGCCGGTTGCTGGAAGTAGATCAGGAGATTGCGGCAGCTCACCAAATCCATCTTGGTGAACGGCGGGTCCTTGATCAGGTTGTGCGGCGAGAAGATCAGCATCTTGCGCAGGTCGCTGTGCACGCGATACTGGCGCCCTTCGCGCACGAAGTATTGGGAACGCCGCTCCGGCGCCATCTCGTCCAGGCTGGCCTCGGGGTACACGCCCTCCGAAGCGAGCTGCAACGATTCACGGTGCACGTCCGTGGCGAAGATCCGGACGGTTTGTTGGCGCCGGATCGCCTGCAAATGCTCGTGAAACAATATGGCCAGCGAATACGGCTCCTCGCCGGTTGCGCAGCCCGGCACCCAGACCCGGATCTCCTCGTCGGGCGACGTCGCCGCCACGATCCCGGGGATGATCTCGGTCTGCAGAATGGCGAAGGCCTCCGGGTCGCGAAAGAAGCGCGTGACACCGATCAGCAGATCCTTGTACAGGTGCTCCAACTCGCCCGGATCGGTCGTGACCCGCTCGATATAGCGCTGGAACGTGCTGTCATTGGACATCGCGATCCGGCGATCGATCCGGCGCGAGATCGTCGCGGGTTTGTAGTAGTTGAAGTCGATTCCGTAGGCGTCCCGCAACCTTTCGATGATGAGCGGCATGCCGGCCAGCGGCTCCGCCCCGTCGGCCTGGGATCGGCTTTCGAGCAGCGGCGCCGCCGGGTTGCGCCCGTACGCTAACAGAGTCGCGGGCATCTCCTCCGGAGCGAGCACGGCGTCCACCAGCCCGGTATCGATCGCACTGCGCGGCATGCCCGTGAACTTGGCGGTCTCCTCGCTTTGAACCAGGACCAGGCCGCCGAGCTCGTGGACGTCGATCAAACCGGCGGTGCCGTCGGTGCCGGTGCCCGAGAGCACCACAGCCACGGCTCGATCGGCCACCTCCCGCGCCAGCGAGCGGAAGAACAGGTTGATCGGCAGGCTGAGGGCCTGATCATGGGGCCGATCCTGCACATGCAACGTCCGCCCGATGATAGTCATCTCCTTGCGGGGGGGCAGCAGATAGACCGTGTTTCGCACGATCTCGGTCGGCGCCTCTACGCGGCGGATCGTCATTTGCGTATGACGCGCCAGGAGCTCGTCCATCAGGCTCTTGAAGTCGGGGGAGAGGTGTTGAATGACGACGAAGGCCATGCCGCTGTCCGGAGGCATGGCCCCCAGAAATCGCTCCAGGGCTTCGAGACCGCCGGCCGAAGCGCCAACACCGACGATATAGCTGGGCGCATCCGGGTACGGTGGCAAAGCCTCAGCCGCAGGCTGTGGCTCCGCAGGTGCGGGTTGTGTCCGGCGCACAATCGCTTTGGGCATCAGCGTCTTGCTCCCCTCAACCGAACGAAACTCAGTTGGCCATTTCGCAGTAAACGGATTTTACCGAATTTGACGACCGAATCCGACTTTGTCAGGAGAGATTCCGGACATCGCGCCGGCATTGGAATCCCACGCGCGACCACCGACCGACGACCAGTCCGGTCTCCCGAGGTCGCGCCTGGCCCGTTCAGCCACTCCGCAACGTTGTGCATAGTGACGATCGTAGGCCGGCTCCTGGAAAATACCCTGACAATTGTCAATGTCGGGTTAGAGAGGGATTTTATACGATGTCAGGAAGAATTCTCCTGAAATGGGTCGGTGCATGACCAACCAAAGGATTGTGGTCGTCGAAGACGATGCCATCGTCGCGCGCGACTTGCAGCGGACGTTGACACGTTGGGGGTATCACGTCCCCGCCATCGCGGGCTCGGCGGTCGAGGCCCTCGAGCGGATGGCGACCGCCGACCCCGATCTGGTCCTGATGGACATCCATCTGCGCGGCGAAATGGACGGGATCGCCGTGGCCGAGCAGGTTCAGAGCCGCCTGGCGGTCCCGGTCGTCTTCCTCACCGCGCACTCCGATGACGCAACCCTGCGCCGCGCCAAGGTCACGTCGCCCTACGGCTACGTCCTCAAGCCCTTCGAAGATCGCGAGCTCCGCATCGCCATCGAGATCGCACTCCACAAGCACGCTACGGATACGCGGCTGCGACGGCTCGAACGCTGGTTGAACGCCACGCTGCGCAGCATCAGCGATGCCGTCATCGCGACCGACCTCGACAGCAGCATCCTCTTCATGAACCCGATCGCCGAAAACCTGACGGGCTGGCGGCAGGCTGAAGCTCTGGGCCGACCGGTCGGTGACGTGGTGAAGGCACTTCCGGATGAGGCCGATCCACCGCAGCCGAATTTCCTGAGCCAGGCCTTTGCCGGCGCCCTGGATCACGACTTGATCGCCTCCGGACGCCTGGTCACACGCCATGGCTCCCAGGTTCCGGTGGAATATGGCATCGGCCCGATCCGCGACGATGACGACGGGCCGATCCTTGGCCTGGTTTTGACTTTTCGCGATATCTCGGCCCGGCTGGAGACCGACCGGCAGCTGCGGTACTTCGCCCTGCACGACGTGTTGACCGGCCTGTCCAACCGCGTCGGTTTCATGGACCGGCTTGCGACCGCCTGCGAACGGGCCAAACGCAACCCGGAGGAGCGCTACGCGGTGCTGTTGCTCGATCTCGATCGTTTCAAGATCGTCAACGACAGCCTCGGTCATCTGGTTGGCGACCAGCTCTTGGTCGAAATCGCGCAGCGTCTGCGGACCTGCCTGCGCGCGCAGGACTCCATCGCCCGTTTGGGCGGCGACGAGTTCGCGATCCTGTTGACCGACATCGCCGATGCCGGCGACGTTATGCGCGCGGTCGGGCGGATCCGCGATCAACTCAGCGCCGCGATCGTCGTCGGCGGCCGCGACGTGTTCACCTCGGCCAGTATCGGCATCGTGGTCAGCGCCCCCGGTTATCAGGTGGCCGAGGACGTGCTCCGAGATGCCGACGTCGCCCTTTATCGCGCCAAGGATCTTGGCCAGGGGCGCTACGTGCTGTTCGACTCCGAGATGCACCGGAGGGTCGTGGCCTCGATGCAGCTCGAGACCGAGCTCTGGCGCGCACTCGAGCGTCAGGAGTTCCGGGTCGTTTTCGAGCCCATTCTGTCGCTGCAAGTGCCACGGCGGCTGCGCGGGTTCGAGGCGTTGCTGCGGTGGCAGCACCCGACCCGCGGGTTGCTGCAACCGTCGGCCTTTCTCGATCTGGCCGAGGAGACCGGTCTGCTTGTGCCGGTTGGCTGGTGGGGGCTGCGGCAGGCTGTCGAAGCCCTTCTGGCGTGGGATCGCGAAGCCCCGCACGAGCCGCCGCTGACCATCAGCGTCAACCTCTCCAATCGCCAGTTCCTGCAGCCCGACCTGGTCGAGCAGGTGGCGGAGACGTTGGTCACGCTCGGGCTGGCGCCCGACCGATTGTGCCTGGAAATCACCGAGAACGTCATCGCCGAGGGTGAGGCGGCGCTGCACAAGATCAAAGGCCTGCACGACCTGGGAGTGCAGCTCCACGTGGACGACTTTGGCACCGGCTACTCGTCGCTCAACTTGCTGCACGGCATCCCGATCCAGGCCTTGAAGATCGACCGGTCGTTTGTGGATCAACTCAATCGGCCCGGCTCGAGCAAGGGCGCGATCGTGCGCACCATCGTCCTACTGGCGCGGGAGTTCGGCCTGCGGGTGATCGCGGAAGGGGTCGAGGACGAGCGCCAGGCGATGCTCCTGCACGAGTTGGGCTGTGATTGCGGTCAAGGGTTCTGGTTCGACCACGCCCTGGACGCCGCCGGCGCCCGCGACCTGATCCTGCGTTCAGCTGCCGTAGAGGGTTGAGGACCACCCGGCGGGCGGCACAGATCGACGCTCGGGGGCGGGCCCCTTTCACACAATCCGCGGCACAAGACAACTGGCGAACCCGACTAGTGTGCCAGTTCGTAACGCGTCGCGAGAGTCGTGGCAAGAGAATCGGCCCTGTCGCTGAGCCAGGCTGACAACTCGCCGCGCACACCTGCATGGGACCGGATTTGACACTTTCCTGGCGTTTTGGGTATACTTGTAATGTTGCCTCGGTGACAAAGCCGGGGCGAATTCGTCGTTTGCGCCGTGGAAACGCGGCGCCCACCTTCCCCGCTGGCCGGGCCGGACGACCCAGGGCCGGGCGCAGTGGCGAAGCGAAGATGGGAGCACAGCTATGAAGTACGCGATCGTCCAGAGCGGCGGCAATCAACACCGCTGTGAGGAAGGCGCGACAGTCCAGGTCCAGCGCCTGGCAGTCGAGCCCGGCAGCACCTACGCTTTCGAGCAGGTGCTGTTGGTTTCCGACGGCGATGCCGTCAAGGTTGGCGCCCCGCATGTGGCCGGCGCAGCCGTCAAAGCCACAGTCGTCGGCGAAACCAAGGGCGAGAAGACCTTCTCGTACCGCTATAAGCCCAAGGAACGCCAGCGCAGCAAGCGTGGTCATCGCCAGATCTATACCGTGCTGAAGATCAACGAGATTGCGGGCTAAGAGGACACCATGGCTCACAAAAAAGGCGGCGGCTCAAGCCGCAACGGACGCGACAGCAATTCACAGCGCCTGGGCGTCAAGAAGTTCGGCGGCGAGGCGGTGCGCTCGGGCAATATCATCGTCCGTCAGCGCGGCACCAAGATCAAGCCCGGCCTGAACGTCATGGTCGGCAAGGACGACACGCTCTTTGCGGTCGCCGACGGCGTGGTCAAATTCGACACGCTGCCGAACGGCCAGAAGAAGGTCTCGATTGTGGCGGCCCCGGCCGCTGTCGAAGCCGTGGCCGAGGCCTGAGGCCTCGCACGGGACGCGCCGCGATCGCGCGCTGATCGATCGCGCCGCCGCCGACGAGCGTCGTGAATGGGCCCCGCCCACGACGTTGAAGGCGCGCGGTTCTATTGAGAGGGGCATGAGGACACCATGAAGGCTCAAGGCCATCCCAAGTATTTCGTGAACGCCACCGTGGTTTGCTCGTGCGGCAACACCTGGACCACCGGGTCGACCCGCGAGCACATCTCGACCGACGTCTGCTTCAAATGCCATCCCTTCTTCACGGGTGAGCAGCGCATCGTCGACACCGAGGGTCAGGTCGACCGCTTCTACAAGAAGCTCGAGGCCCGCACCCAGCACCAGGCCAAGGCCGCCGAACGCGAGGCCGCCAAGGCGTCGCCCGATCAGCCGATCGCGATGCTCGGCCTGGGCGCCCGCATCGAGAACCCGCTGGCCGAAGCCGGGCTCGACACCATTTCGAAGGTGGTCGCCAAGCTCGAGAGCGGCGACGAAGCCCTGCTGGCCATCGAGGGCATCGGCCGCAAGTCGGTCATCGACCTCAAGAAACGCCTGCGCTCGCGCGGCTTCCTGCCCGAAGAGCCCGTGGCCGCTCCGGTCGAGGGCGAGAGCGCCTGAGCGGCCGTTAGCCTGAAACACAAGAAGAGGGAAGAGGGAGGAGGGAAGAGGGAGATGTTGACCCTCCTCCCCCTTCCCTCCTCCCTCTTCTTTTTGTTGTATCCTAGCCAACCATGAAACACGACAACGGCTCCATCGAAATCGTCACCGGCTCGATGTTTAGCGGTAAGACCGAGGAGGTCATCCGACGCCTGCGACGGGCCCGCATCGCGCGCCAGCAGGTGCAGGTCTTCAAGCCCGTGATCGACAACCGCTACGGGATCGAAAAGATCACGTCCCATGCCGGCAGCGAGTTCGAGGCCACGCCCGTGGCGCGCAGCAGTGACATCCCACCGCTGCTCAAGCCCGAGACGACTGTCGTGGCGATCGACGAGGCGCAATTCTTCGACTACGGCGTGGTGGCGCTTGCCAACAGCCTGGCCGATCGGGGGCTGCGCGTGATCGTGGCCGGGCTCGACACCGATTTCCGCGGCGAGCCCTTCGGGCCGATGCCGCAGCTGATGGCTGTGGCCGAGCACGTCGACAAGATCCACGCCATCTGCGCGGTCTCGGGCGAAGAGGCTTCGCGCACCCAGCGTTTGATCAACGGCCAGCCCGCTTACTACGACGACCCGGTCGTGGCCGTCGGCGCTGCCGAGTTGTATGAAGCCCGCGCCCGCAACCACCACGCCGTGCCCCGGCGGCCGGCCGCGATGCCGAGCGTGCAGCCGGTGCCACCGGGCCAGCCCGAGTTCCTGGGGGGTGTGCTCGTGACAGCCGAGCAGATCAAGGCCCGCGTGGCCGAGCTCGGCGCCATGATCACGCGCGACTATGTCGGCAAAGATCTCGTGCTGTTGTGCATCCTGCGCGGCGGTGTGATGTTCCTGACCGACCTCATGCGCGAGGTGACACTCCCGCACACGGTCGAATTCATGGCGATCTCGTCCTATGAACCGGGCGTGCGCAAATCGACTGGCCAGGTGCGCATCCACCTCGACGTCAAGCAGGACATCGCCGGAAAGCACATCCTGGTCGTCGAAGACATCGTCGACACCGGGCACACCCTGGCGCGCGTGCTCGACCTGCTCAACACCCGTGAGCCGGCCTCGCTGCGCATCTGCACCCTGCTCGACAAGGCCGAGCGGCGCGAGACCCAGGTGCCGGTCGACTACGTCGGCTTCACTATCCCCAACCACTTTGTGGTCGGCTACGGCCTGGACGTCGACGAGTATCACCGCAACCTGCCCTACATCGGCATCGTCAAGCCGGGGTTCAACATCGGGTAATTGTGCTCAGTCGAAAAGCGGGTGCTCCGCTTTTCTATTCGACGAGATCCTGTCGTCTGATGCCCACGATGATCCCCGAATCCCCGATCGCCATCGAACGCATCCGCGAGGCCTGGCCACAAGGCCAACGCGGCTGGCTGGTCGGCGGGGTCGTGCGCGACCTGCTCCTCAACCGACGACTGCACGATGTCGACCTGGCGACCGCCGGTGATGCGGTCGGCGCGGCCCGCCGGCTGGCGAACGTTTTGGGCGGCGCGTTCTACGTGCTGGACGCGGAGCGCGGCGTCGGGCGGGCGCTGGTGGAGATCGAGGGCGACCGTCTGACGATCGACGTCGCGCGTCTGCGCGGCCCGGACCTGGAAACCGATCTGCGGGCGCGCGACTTCACGCTGAATGCCCTGGCCATCGATCTGGCCAGCCCCGAGGATTTGATCGACCCGCTCGGCGGCTACGCGCACCTGCGCGCAAAACGGATCGCGGCCTGTGCCCCGACCGCCATCGCTGAAGACCCGGTGCGCGCGATCCGCGCCGTCCGTTTGGCAGCCCAACTCAACTTTCAGATCGACCGTGACACCCGCGCCCTGGTCAAGGGCGCCTCGCTGGCAACCGTCTCGGCCGAGCGCATCCGCGACGAGTTCCTGCGCTGCGTCGGGGGGCGCCGACCTGCGGCGGCCCTGCGCGGGCTCGAGCTGACCGGCCTGCTCGAACAGATCGCACCGGAGCTGCTGGCACTACGCGGCGTGACGCAATCGCCGCCGCACCAGATGGACGTCTGGGAGCACACCCTGACCGTGGTCGAGCGGCTTGACGAGATCTTCAACCTGCTCGGCCCCGTCCACGACGTCGATGCGGCCTCGGATCTGACCTACGGCTGGATCTCAGTGCGTCTGGGGCGCTATCGGCATGAGATCTCGCAGCGGGTGGCCGAAGAACCCACACCTGGTCGCCCCCGCCGCTGGCTGGCGATGCTGGCCGCTCTGCTGCACGACGCCGGCAAGCCCTCGACCCGCACGGTCGACGACTCAGGCCGGATCCGTTTCCTCGGCCACGAGACCAGCGGCGCCGCCCTGGCGACTGCGCTGCTCGAGCGCCTGCGCTTCAGCCGGGATGAGATCACGTATGTGCGCGACTTCGTGGCGCAGCACATGCGTCCGCGCGCCCTCACCCGCGCCCACGGCGAATCGATCGGCGGGCGCGCGATCTACCGATTCTTTCGGGCTGCCGGCGACGCCGGGCCCGAGATCGTGGTGTTCTCGTTGGCGGATACGATCGCCAAGACCATCGGGCCGCCGGCCGACCAAAGCGAGTGGTCGGCCCACGTCGCCGGCTGCGCGCGCCTGCTCGGCGCGTGGCTCGATCCGAACGCGCCAGCCGTGCATCCACCGACGCTGGTTACGGGCGATGATCTGCAAGACGCGCTCGACCTGAAGCCCGGCCCGCTCATCGGACGGTTGCTCGAAGCGATCCGCGAGTCCCAGGCCGCCGGCGAAGTCGTTGACCGTGAGGGCGCTCTGGCTTTGGCCCGCACGATGCTGCCGAGGTCGTGAGACGGCGCGGGTCACCCAAACCCCACCCTGGAGTCGGGCACCCATTGACCGAAAGATCCCTGGGTTCGCGCGTTTCCAGGGAGTGTGAGAGTCTCTTCCCTCTTCCCTCTTCCCTCTTCGCCCCTCGCCATCCCGTGTCATACTTGGGGCGGTGAGTTCTGCGATCGGAGCCCCTGTGTCTATGGCGACTGAAATCAGCGGACCTGAGGTCAGCATCCAGGACGTCCGCAGCCAGCTGGCTCAGCAGCTGGCGCTGACCCTGATCGTGGCCGGCCTCGCCTGGATCAGCCTGACCTGGCCCAATCCCGCCATCCAGGCCGCCCTGAGCGTGCCACTCGGCCTGGCGGTCATCGCTATCGGCTGGGGTGCGCGTGCCCTCCACCGCCACCATGCACCCTCCGCCCGCAGGCTGCTGGCGTTTGGTCTCAGCCTTGGCCTGCTGGCGGCCATGACCCAATGGCCGATGGATTGGCTGCCGTTCCTGGGCATCGCCCTGGCGTTTGTCAGCGGTCTGCTGGTCACCGGCGGCGGGATCGCGGCCACCGCGCTGACGTTGAGCTGGGCGGTGGTGCTGGACGCAGCCGGGATCCGCACCTACGCGGTACTCGAATTGGGGCTGGCCCTGGCGTTCGCGGCAGTGCTGGCCTGGCAGACCGCGCGCACGGTCTACACCGCCCACGGTTGGGTGTGGTCGAGCCAACAGCGCGCCGATCAGCTGCTGCGCGAGGCCCGCGATTATCAGGCCGAGCTGGCCCGCGTGCTCAAATCGCTCGACTCCAGCAACCAGATCCTGCGACGCACCCAGAATGACCTGATCGCAGCCCGCAAACAGGCCGAGTCGGCCGAGTCCGCCAAGAGCCAGTTCGTGGCCAACATCAGCCATGAGTTGACCACACCGCTCAACCTGATCGTGGGCTTCAGCGAGGTCATGCACCTGACACCGGAGGTCTACGGCGACGCGGTCTGGCCGCCGACCCTGCGCCGCGACGTGTACCAGATCTACCGCAGCAGTCGCCATCTGCTTGGCCTGATCGACGACGTCTTCGACCTGTCGCGCTTCGACATGGTCGGCTTTGCGCTCAACCGCGAGCTGACGCCGCTCGGGCCATTGCTGCACGACACGGCCGAGTTCGCGCGCGATCTTTTTCAGGGCCGTCCGGTGCGATTCGACGTCGAGATCCCGAACGATCTGCCCGCCGTCGACATCGACCGGACGCGCATCCGTCAGGTGCTGCTCAACCTGCTCAATAACGCCCGGCACTTCACCGTGTCAGGATCGGTGCGGTTGGTGGCGGAGGTCCGCGGCGCTGAGGTCGTGGTCGGTGTGCAGGACACGGGGCCGGGCATCCCGAACGAAAAGCTCGCGCGCGTGTTCGAGGAGTTCTATCAGGTCGACCCGTCGCTACGCCGGCAACATGGCGGCGCCGGGTTGGGGTTGTCGATCAGCAAGCGCTTTGTCGAGGCGCATCACGGCCGGATCTGGGCCGAGAGCACGCTCGGCCAGGGCACGTTGTTCGCGTTCGCCCTGCCGATCGCCGAGCACGCGCCGGCCGTCGCGGCCACCTTCCGACCGGTCGAGCCCACGCTGCCCGAGACACGGCCATGCGTCCTGGTGGTCGACCCGGATCCGCGCGTGGTCGGGTTGCTGCGCCATCACCTGGGCCAATACGAGGTCATCCAGCTGCGGTCTGTCTCCGAGATAGTGGAAGCTGTGGCGCTCCATCAACCACGGGCCGTGGTCCACAACGTCCGGCCCGATGCGCCCGACCACGATCGGCCGGGCGTGCGCACGCCGGTGATCCGCTGTTCGCTGCCAAGCCAATCGTGGCTGGCGCGCGATTTCGACGTCGCGGCCTGTCTGGCCAAGCCCGTCACGGCCGAAGCGGTCATGGACGAGGTTCGGCGTCTGGGCGGCGCCCGGCACGCGCTGGTCGTGGCCCAGGACCGCGGGTTCTGCCAGTTGATCGAGCGCATGCTGGCCGCCGGCGTGCCCGAGTGTGACGTCAGCCGCGCGTACGACGTTGAAGAGGCGCGCCAGACCCTGCGCGCAGGCCGGATCGATGTGATCTTGCTTGATGACGGCAGCCTGGATCTGCTGGGTGACCTGCGCCGTGAAGCGGAGCTCGGGCATCCGGCCGTGATCGTGCTGGTTGAGGCGGACTGGGCCGAGACCGACGCGATCCCGCGCGGCCGGGAAGTTGCGCTCGAGCACCCCGACGGGTTGAGCAGCGTTCAGACGTTGCGGTGCGTCGAGGCGGCGATCGAGGCGCTGGGCGCCGGCCGTTACGTTCCTGACGAGGCGACCGTCAGCTGAGCGCTCAGCGCGGCGCGCCGGCCAGGCGTAGCGCGGTCAGGAAGTCTTCGCGGCGCACCGGCTTCTGCAGAAACGCCGTCGCGCCGAGCGATTGCGCCAGCTCGGGTTCGCCGACCGCCGAGCAGATGATGACGGGCGTCTGGGCCGTATCGGGATAAGTGCGCAGCCGTTGCAGGATCTCCCAGCCGTCCATCTCCGGCATCATCACGTCGAGCACGATCATGCTCGGCGCCGCCTCACGCGCCAGTCGGAGCCCCTCGCGCCCGCTGGAAGCCGTCATCACACGATAGGGCTGATCCGCCAGATAGCGCTGCAACAGGTCCACCAGGCCGGCGTTATCATCGACGATCAGCACAGTCGGGCCGTGGGCCGGCAGACCGACCACGATCGCGCGCTCCGGGCCGTGCACATCGAGGGCGACGCGCCAGCCCATCCAGGCAGCCAGCTGCAGGGTCACGGGGTTGAGCTCTGGCTGTGGGTCAGCCGGGGCATCGGCGCGATAGGACACGCGCAGGGCCGCTTCGGGATCGGCCGCGACCAACGCGACGGACAGGCTGGGCCCATGCGCCTGACGCAGGGCAAAGCTGAGCAGGCCAACGATCACCTGCTGAGCCACCATCGGGTCGGCCGAGGCCACGACCGGGGCTTCTGGCAGTGTGACGCGCAGGTCGAGTGCGCGCTGCTGGGCCAGGGCCTCGACCGCACCAAGCGCACGACGCACCAGCGGGACGATGTCGATCGGCAACGGTTGACCCGCCAGTCGCGCGACCTCATCCTGGATCGACGCGCTGCTTTGGGCCGGAGCGAACGGGCTCGGTTGGGCGTGTGCCCACAGGATGGCCGCCACGCTCTCCTCGGCGTGGCGCAAGTCACGATAGGCCTGGCGTTGCGAGATCCCCAGCTCGCGCGCCACCTCCTGGACGGTCATCCCTTCGACGTAGCGTAAGTTGAGCAGGTAGTAGGGGCGTGCCGGCGGCGCGCGGAAGGGGATCCCGGGCCCGGGATTGAGCGCCTCGACGGCGTCGAGCATGCGGCGGCGCACTTCGGCCTGATCGCTTCCGCCGCCGAGCGTCTGGGCCAGTGGATGCCGCTGCAGAAACGAGAAATCGTACAGATGTTCGAGCACATCCTTCACCTGATCGATGAAGGCCTCGGGTGGGCCGTCCGAAGGGGCTGGGATTTTCGCGTCAGGCATGCGGTCAATCGCGCGGGTGGCAGGAAAATGGCAGTTCTGCGGCAAAAAACGGTGGAGTTGCCTTAATCCGCTCAGTATACTACACGCACGGGGTACACCCACACGGGGTACACCCGCACGCCCCGCCCATCCACCTAAGGAGGAGAGACGATGTCCAGCCCAAGGAAGACCGCTTTCAGTCGACGAGAGTTCCTGCGCTTCGCGTCCATGTCCACCGCGGGCGGCCTGCTGGCAGCCTGCGCTCCGCAACGGGCCGTCACGCCCGATGCAGCCGCCACCGGCGCCCCGCTCCCCACGACGGCGCCGTCGGGCGCCAAGCCGGATGCCATCCAGTGGTGGGTCGGCTGGGGCGAGCTGGTGCCGTTCTTCGACGGCTTCAAGCAAATGGCGAAGTACAAGGAGTTGATGGGCGACAGCGACGTCGAGATGAAGCCCAGCATCGAAAACGAGGCGCTCCTGACCGCCGTCGCCGCCGGAACACCGCCGGATATGGCCGCCAACGTGCCGTACCTGGACCTGTTCGCGCGCGATGTGTGCGTCGACATCGCTGACTGGGTGGCCGGCAGCAGCATCATCAAGAAGGACAGCTACATCTCCGGCAACTGGGATGGCGGCATCTATCAGGGCAAGCAGTACGGCGTGCCCACCCTGGAGTGCTTTGTGCGCTTCGGCCTCGACTACAACACCCGCATGGTCGAAGCGGCCGGGCTCGACCCGGATGCGCCGCCCGTGACCTGGGACGAGGCGCTCGAGTGGCACAAGAAGCTGACCACCTTCGACTCGGCCGGCAACCTGCTGACGATCGGCCTCGACCCGATGGACGCCGAGGGCAGTGGTATCGGCGACGGCTTCCTGGCCGCGCGCTCGTGGGGCTTCAAGTGGTTCGACGAGGCGACGGGCAAGTTCGATCTGGCCAACGACAAGATGGCCGAGGCCTTCGACACCTACGCCGCCTTCTACGACGTCGTCGGCGCCGACAAGATGTCGGGCATGCGCCAGGTGGCTGCCAACGAAACCTGGGGCGGCTCGTTCAACGCCGAGGTCCAGGCTATGATCATCGAAGGCTACTGGCACCCGGGCGAGACCCAGGCCCAGAAGCCCGAGGTCGCGAAGTTCAACAAGGCGACCTGGGTGCCCGTGCCCGAGGAACGTCGCGGCGAAAAGATCCAGGGCACCGGCGGACACTACAATGTGTTCTTCAAGGGCGCCAAGCAGTCCGAGGCCGGCTTCAAGTTCGCAGAGTTCCTGAACACCGACGAGCTGTGCGACACGATCTTCAAGCAGCTCGGCTGGCTGCCGGCGTACAAGCCGTATCTGGACGTGGCCGATCCCAAGGCCTTCCCGGGCCTGGATTTCTACTTCCAGTCGGTCAAGGACGCGACCGATCTGCAGCCCGCGATTTCGTGCCCGATCACGTCGTTCGCGCAGACCCAGTACGAGCAGCTCAGCGACGAGGTCAATCGCGGCAACCTGAGCGGCGCCGACGCCGCGGCCGAGTTCCAGAGCCGCTGCGAGAAGGAATACAAGAACGCGGGCTTCGGTTCCTGATGTATTGATCGGTGAAACGGGGGTGCACCCCCAGCGGGGCGGCGCCCCGCGCGCCGAGGACCCCCCCCGAACCGAAACAGTTAGCCGAGGTCGGGGC
>JAEURK010000395.1 GCA_016789175.1 Anaerolineales bacterium | reverse complement strand
CCGGGGGGCGCACTTTACATGTGTTGATTGGCCCTGTTTCTGGAAATGGGCGGCCCGGGGGGGCCCCCCCCCCGCCGGGCCGCCATTTCTGCCATACACGCTAGGCCATCCCGGCCCAGGGCATGTTGACCTCGCCGTCCGGGACGCCCTCGAGCAAAGGGAACTGCCCGTCACGCACGAGCGAGCCGAGCTCGACCAGGCGCGCATGCTGGCCCGCGGTCCGGCGCCCGCCGTGCAGCCGGCGCCACTGCTCTTCGCAGAACGTCTCGGCCGCGAGCTGCGTGGCGCGGTCCGGCGCCTGGCGCGCGTGCAGGGCCGTGACCAGCATAGCCAGATACTGATGCACGTCGGTCACCAGATCGGTCACGACGCCCTGCCGGTTGACGAGCTGCTCGCGGTGCTGGCGCATCGCGGCGTCGATCGCGTCGCCCATGTGCTGCAGCCCGTGCACACCGCGCAGTGCCCAGCGGGTCAGGCCGCGCGGCATCTCGGGCAGCGGCTCGTGGCCGCGTGGGGTCACGGCCCGGGCCACCATCCAGCGGCCGTAGGCGAGCGCGGGCGCGCGCACCTTGAGCACGTGGCGCGGATCGAGCGGGTTGAAATCGCGGATGCCGGCCTGCTGCACGCCCTTGAAGATCGGCATCATGTAGGCGCTGCTGTGTTGTTTGGTCAGTGCCGCGAAGTAGGCCAGCGTCAGCATGCTGTTGTGGCCCTCGTAGATCTCGGCCGCCTTGACCTCGGGGAAGTCGTGCGTGTAAGGATGAAGATCGTCGAGCGCGCGCCCGCCCCAGAAGAGCGGGTAGATGCGATCGGCGGCCTCGGCCACCAGTCGACTGACCGTGACCTTGGCCGCGCTGCACTCGAGTTCGCCGCGATAACCGCGCTCGAGCAACCAGGCGGTCCAATCGCGGAGCGCGTCGGCGCACACGATCAGCCCGGCCATGCGGGCGTAGTCCTCGAGCGGCAGCTCGCGCGTGTCGATCGAGCGGCCCATGCTCACGCGGGTGCGGCCCCACAGCCGCATGTGGGCCAGCATGCGCCGCAGCCGCCCGGCCGCCACCGCCGCGACGCTCACCCGGCCGCGATTGAGCAGGTGGTAGGCGATGCTCAGGCCGTTCGGCACGTTGCGCGGGCGGATCCAGTTGGCCAGCGGCACGCGCAGCCCGTTGAAGTTGACGCCGACGTTGTGCAGCTGCTGCAGCGCCGCGAGCGAGTAGCGGGTCAGCCAGAACTGCTCGCTCTCTTGCTCGGGCAGGTCGACCAGCACCACCTGCGGCGCCGGCTCGAGTCCGGGCCCGGAGAGCAGGCACACCAGGCACATCACGCCGCCGAAGTAGACGTTGGTGATGAACCATTTCTGGCCGGTCAGCACGATCGAGTCGCCCTCGATCACGCCCCGCAGCTGCATGTTCTTGAGATCCGACCCGCCCTGGCTCTCGGTCAACGCGAAGCTGCTCTGCGGCCAGCCGGTGGCCAGGGCGCGCAGGCGTTCCTTCTGGGCGGCCGTGCCGAAGATCACCAGTGGTCCGACCGCGCCGATGCCTTCGTGGATGCTGTTCTGCATGGCCACGCTGGGCGCCAGCACGGCCATGCGCGTCTCCTCGAGCGCGAAGGCCGGGAAGTCAAGTCCGAGGCCGCCGTAGGTCTCCGGGACCAGGGCGCCGTAGTAGCCGAGCGCGCCGATCTCGCGCGTGGCCTCGGGCGCGAGTTTGCCCTGCCAGGCACCGTCGTTGTTGAGCAGGGTGCCGTCCGCCAGGCGCCGGCGCACGACCGCCAGTGCGTCGTCCATCGCCGCCGCCGCGCGGCCGGTCAACGGCTGCGGCCGGGGCGCGTCGAATAAGGCGATCGGGCAGGTCTCGGACCAGACGGCCCGGTGCACGGGGCTGTTCTCGGTCTGGTACTCGGGCGCGAAGAGGGCGTTGGCGGCGTCGTCGGCCCCGGCCACCTCGCCAAGCGCCTGGGCCTCGGCCGCGCTGACGCCGGCCGAGAGCGCGACCTGGGTGACGATCTCCTGGCTTCCAGTGGTCATCGTGGACCTCCTGTGGAATGGTGACGGGAGTAAACTTAACGTGAAGGTTAACTTTGGATATAATGACTCTACCAAAGACGATCGTTTTTGCCTAATGGCCTATGTCCGCTTCCACCTTTCCCACAGATGAGACCACCTTCAGCATCGGCGACCTGGCGCGCGAGCTCGGGGTCACCACCCGCACCATCCGTTTCTATGAAGAGCGCGGTTTGCTGCGCCCGGCGCGCAGCCGCGGCCGGCAGCGCGTGTACACGCGTCGCGACCGTGGTCATCTCAAACTGATCCTGCGCCATCGTGACGCCGGCTTCACGCTCGAGGAGATGAAGGAGTTACTGGCGTTGTACGACGACCAGCCGGGCCCCGAGGGCACGCGCCGCCAGCTCGAGCGCTTCCGCGCCATCGCCGAGGCGCGTCTGACGGCGGTCGACGAACGGATCGCCACCCTGCGGGCGTTGCGCCGTCAATTGAAGTCACGCCTGTCCTACGCCGATCAGGCGCTGCGCAAAACCGGGCGCGCCAATGGAGCCGGGACGTGACCGCGGTGACGCCGATCCGGGCGTTGTTGGCCAAGGTCGGGCTCGACGGTCATGACCGGGGCGTCAAAGTGGTGGCGCGCATCCTGCGCGATGCCGGCATGGAGGTCGTGTACACCGGCCTGCATCGCAGCATCGCCGAAGTGGTCGAGGCCGCGATCGAGGAGGATGTCGATCTGCTGGGGGTGAGCCTGCTCAGCGGTGCGCACCTGACGATCGTGCCGAAGCTGTTGGATCGGCTGCGCGAGCGCGGTGCCGGCGACATCGTCGTCATGCTGGGCGGCGTCATCCCGGACGCGGATGCGGCCCGGCTCAAGGCGTTGGGCGTGGCCGAGGTGTTCCTGCAGGATACGCCGCCGGATGTCATCGTCGCCCGGGTGCGCGCGCACGTGGCGAAACGGCGCGGCGGATTCTAACCTTCGACCTGACAGGTCCACCCGCGATTCTCGGAAAAACAAGGCCTTTCAAAACGGCTATGCGCGCACTTGGCCGAGATTTTCTAACCTTCAGTCCGCCAGGAGGCTTCATGGACGCAACCGCGACCAGCACCGCGTGGGCCCGGCAGCTCAGGCTCTGGGAGGATGAGGAGCTCGCCGGCGCGCTGGCGCGCAGCCCCGAGCGCCGCGCCGTCTTCGAAACCGAATCGGGCATCCCGCTCAAGCGCGTGTACACACCGCTGGATGCGCCGGCGCCGGACGCGCTCGAATTGCCCGGCCGGTACCCGTACACGCGCGGCCCCTATCCGACGCTGTACCGCGGCCGGTTGTGGACGATGCGCATGTTCGCCGGCTTTGGCACGGCCGAGGACACCAACCGGCGTTTCAAAGCCCTGGTCGCCGCGGGTCAGACCGGGCTGAGCACGGCGTTCGATATGCCGACGCTGATGGGCTACGACTCCGACCACCCGCTGGCCGAGGGCGAGGTCGGGGTCGAGGGCGTGGCGATCGACACCCTGGCCGACCTCGAGCTCCTGTTCGGCGGTCTCGACCTCGAACGACTGAGCGTCTCGATGACGATCAACCCGACGGCCTGGATCGTGTACGCCATGTATGTGGTGCTCTGCCGAAAACGCGGCTACGACCTGACCCGCGTCAGCGGCACCATCCAGGCCGACATCCTCAAGGAGTATCAGGCGCAAAAAGAATGGATCTACCCGATTCGGCCGAGCGTGCGCCTGGTGCGCGACACGATCGCCTGGTCGGCCAGCCATACGCCGCGCTTCAACCCGATCAGCTTGAGCGGCTATCACATCAGTGAAGCGGGCGCCAACGCCGTGCAAGAGGCGGCCTTTGTGTTGGCCAACACGATCACGTACATCGAAGAGGTGCTCAAGGTCGGTTTGCCCATCGATGCCTTCGCGCCGCGGCTGTCTTTCTTCTTCACCGCCCAGTCCGATTTCTTCGAGGAGATCGCCAAGTATCGGGCCCTGCGCCGCATCTACGCGCAGGTGCTGCGCGACCGTTTCGGCGCGCGCAACCCCGAGTCGCTGCGACTGCGCTTCCATGCGCAAACCGCGGCGATCACGCTGACGCGCGCTCAGCCTTACCTCAACCTGGTGCGGACCGGGTATCAGGCGCTGGCGGCGGTCTTGGGCGGCGCGCAAAGCCTGCATACCAACAGCTTCGACGAGTCTTACGCGCTGCCGACCGAGGAGGCGGCCCGGCTGGCGCTGCGCACGCAGCAGATCCTGGCCGAAGAGACCAACATCGATGCGGTTGTCGATCCGCTGGGCGGTTCCTACTACGTCGAGTGGTTGACCGACGCGCTGGCCGGACGCATCCTGAGCCTGATGGCCGAGATCGACGCGCGCGGCGGCATGATCGCGGCGACCGAGAGCGGTTGGGTTCAGGCCCAGATCGCGGATACGGCCTATACGGTGCTGCAGCGCAAGGCCCGCGGCGAGAAGATCAGCGTGGGCGTCAACAAGTATGTGGAGCAGGGCCCGGGACCGGCCTTCGGCGTGCATGCCTCGGATCCGGCAGTGGCGGCGCGTCAGCTGATGCGCCTGGAGGCGGTCAAGGCCGGACGCGACTCGGTGCGGGTGCAGACCCTGTTATCCGAGCTCAAGCATCAGGCGGCGACTGACGCCAACCTGATGCCCATCACCCTCGACTTGGTGTCGGCCTACGCCACCTTAGGCGAGATCGTCGCCGCCCTCAAGGACGTGTGGGGCGTATACCGGGAATCGTAAGGGCGGCCACCTGGGCCGCCCTGTTTTAGCTGGTGTGTGCGCTCAACCGCGGATCATCGTCCGGATGGGCGCCGGTTGCCCCGACCGCGACCGGGTGTTTGGGGCTGGCCGCTGGCCGGCTGGTTCCCAGGCTCGGCTTTGGGTTGATCCTGATTCTTTCGAGCCGGTTTGTTCGGCTTCTGGGCGTTGGCGTTGCCCTTGACGTTGGCGCGATTTCGGTTGGACTGCTCGTTCTGCGCCCGCTCCTGCGCCCGCTCCTGCGCCCGCTCCTGCGCCCGCTCCTGTTTGGGACGTCCGCCGCTGGGCGAGTTGGCATTCGTGCGACCGCTCTGCGAGCCCCCGCCGCTCGGGCGACCACCTGCCGCATTGCCACTTCCGGGGCGCCCACCGCCGGGCGGATTGGCGTTCGCGCGTCCACTCTCGGGCCGCCCACTGGTGGTGCGCCCACTGGTAGGTCGCTCATTGTGAGACCGCTCACTGTTGGGCCGCTCACTGTTGGGGCGCCCCTTGTGGGCGCCCGCACCCGCGCCCGCACCCGACCGTCCGTCATTTCCCCGCCCCGCCTGCCCGGCCGAGCCGCGACCTTCCTGGCCGCGACGCTGATTGGCCTGGCCCTCCTGCGTGCGGCGTTGACCCCCTCGACCGGTTTGCGCGACGACGGCGTGGCTCGGCTGAGCCGCCGCGCCGCTGACCTGCGCCAGGCTCGTCAACACGACCGGCCGCGATTGGGTTTCGCGAAAGAAGAAGTCCTGCAGGCTGGTCTGCACCGCCTCTTGACGGACCGGGCCGTTGCCGTGCTGACGCCGGATCTCATTGCGCGCCGCGGCCAGCAGATCGGCCGCGCGGCCGGCCGGCAAAAAGCCGCGGCTGATCAACTGGGGCTCGCCGACGAGCTGACCGTTAGCGTTGACCGGGATCATGGCGACGATGAAGCCGTCCTCCGACAGTCGCTGTCGGTCGCGCATCTCCGACTCGCCGATCTCGCCGATCAGACGACCGTCGACGAGCACGTCGTTGGCCGGCACCGGCTGCTCGCGCCAGGCGCGTTTGCCATCGGTGGCCAGCACCGAGCCGTTCTCGAGGATGAAGACATGGTCAGAGCGCATGCCGTGCGCCTCAGCCAGGCGCGCGTGCAGGTGCAGATGGCGCACCTCGCCGTGGACCGGGATCAGGAACTTGGGCTTGGTGGCCTTGAGCATCGCCAGCATCTCGTCGCGGCTGCCGTGCCCGGAGACGTGCACGTTGGCGAGCCGACCGTAGATCACGTTGGCGCCGCGCTCGAAGAGCCGGTCGAGCATGCGACTGACGTCACCCTCATTGCCCGGGATCGTGCCGCCCGAGACGATGATCGTGTCGCCGTGCTTGACCTGCACCTGGCGGTGCTGGCCGGTGGCCATGCGGTTCAGGGCCGAGCGCGGCTCGCCCTGCGAGCCGGTCGATAGGATCAGCAGACGATCGTCGGGGACATTGGCGTCGACCGGCACGATCAGGTTGTCGGGCACCTTGATATAGCCGAGCTCGCGCGCCAGGTCGACGTTCTGCTCAAGGCTGCGACCGGTGAGCGCGACCTTGCGGCCATGCTTGAGCGCGAGCGCCATCACCTCGCGCAGACGCGCCAGCAGCGACCCGAAGGTGGCGATGATGATGCGTCCGTGCCGGGCCTCGGCGAACAGCCGGTCGAGCTCGTGCGCGACGAGCTGTTCGGTCGGCGTGGTGCCCGGCTTGTCGGCGTTGGTGCTGTCGCCGAGTAGCGCGAGCACGCCCTTGGGCGTCAGCGCGCGCAGCCGCTTGAGGTCGGTCGTGCGGCCGCCGGTCGGGGTCTCGTCGAGCTTGTAGTCGCCGGTGTGCACGACCGCGCCGACCGGTGTGTCGATCACCAGACCGACCGAGCCCGGGATCGAATGCGCGACCGGGAACGGGTTGATCTTGAAGGCGCCGAGCGTGAAGCGCTCGTTATCCTGCAGGATCTGTAGCCGTGAGCTGCCGAGCGCGTTGGCCTCTTGCAGTTGGCGTTTGACCATACCGATCGTCAGGGCGGTGCCATAGACCGTGGTCGACACCTGGCGGAGCAGGTACGAAAGCCCGCCGATGTGGTCGAGGTGGCCGTGCGTCAGCACGATGCCGCGCAGGTGGGCCCGGTTTTGGACCACGTAATCGAACTGCGGCAGCACCAGGTCGATGCCGTACATGTCGTCGTCCGGGAACTTCACCCCGCAGTCGACGATCAGCATGTCGCGGCCGAATTCAAGAACCGTCATGTTCTTGCCGATTTCCCCCAGGCCGCTGAGGGGGATGATTTTCAATGCGTTAGTCATCAGAGTCTTTCCGTGTTGTGTTCAGTCGTCGATCACGCGTATTCGAGGGGCCGGCGTTCCGTGCCGGTTCAAGCGCAAAATCCATCGACCCGTTTGTGCTGGTTCATCCGGTTGCCCAAAGCGCCAGCACATTGCGCTGCGGGGCCGATTCTTCACCATTGAAGTTTGAGACCGCTGGGTGAGGCGACAGGTTGGGAGGTCGCCATAAAAAGTGCAGAGGATCAAACGCCTTGCGGATATGAACAGCAAGAATTATACCATAAAGTAGATGAGTTTTGCGTAAAAACGTCAAAGGACGATGGGTGGACGACGATCCAGGGCCCGGGGTCGTCGTCCACCCGTCGTCCTTCGTCTTTGTGTCGGGGTGGTCAGACTTGAACTGACGACCCCCGCGTCCCAAACGCGGTGCGCTGC
>JAEURK010000376.1 GCA_016789175.1 Anaerolineales bacterium | reverse complement strand
GGCGTTGGCGGCCCGGATGCGGATGTAGGGGTGCGCCAGCACCCGGACCGTTCGAGGCAACGGCGACTGGAAGATCACGCCCACGTGGATAAACCATGAGCCGAAAAACTGCTCGGGCCGGCGTTCGATCCACAGGGCGCGGTCGATCACGACGCCGCCGATGTAGCTGAGGTGGTTGGCCGTCTCGACAAACAGGCGCTCGTGTTCGCCGGGCGCGTACGTCCGGTCGCTGTCGAACGCCAGTTGGCGTGGCGATACGGTTGCTTGAAGGTCGGCGTCGAAAAGCGCACCGTTGACGATCACCAGGCAGGGTTCGTGCGCGAGCGCGTCCAGCACCGCAGCGATGGCGCCGGGCTCGAGCGCGTCGTCATCCGACAGCAACCAGCAGTGGCGCCCTGTGGCGGCAACCACGGCCCGATGATAGTCCTGGTCGACGCCGCCTTTGGCCGACAAACGAATGTAGTTCAGGCGCGGGAGCCGTGTTCGATAGGAGTCAACCACCGCCGGGGTCGCGTCGGTCGAGGCGCCGTCGACGATCACGACCTCGAGCTCATCGTTCCACTGCGACGTGATCGCGTCCAGCATCTGGCGCAACAGGTCGGCCCGATTGAGGGTAGCGATGCAGAGCGAAAGCCGCGGTTGGCTGAGCGTCATAGTCCGAGCTCCGCGCGATACAAAGCCAGGTGCGCGTCCGCCACGGCGTCCCAGGTCGCCAGGCCCTGGCGCGGCGCTGCGACGCGGATGCCGGCGTAGTCCTGGAGTGCGCGGCGCATGGCCTCCAAATCGTCAGGGTCGGCCCAGAAAAGGTGGTCGCCGGCGTCGTAGCCCGAAGCCGGCCTGGCCGTGGTGAGCACGAAGGTCGTTTGCAGCCGGGCGGCCTGGAGCGTGGTGTTCCACGGCCCGCCTCCGCCGCGGAAGGGCAGCACGATCGCATCTGCCGCGGCCAACGCGCGTCCGACCTCATCGGCGGGCAGGAAGCCGGTCACCGTGACCCGGTTCACCCAGGGCGGCGACTCGGCCCGGACCAACACCTCGGCCTGATAGGGATCGTCTGGGCTCAGGGCGCACAGCAGCAGGAGATGATCGGTGACCGGATCGCAGATCTCGAAGAGGCGCTCGACGCCCTTGCCGGAGATCGCAAACCCGAAGTACGCGATCAGGCGCCGACCCGCGGCACCGACGCGCGCCCGCAAGGCCTCGCGTTCGGCCGGTTCGAGGTGCTGGGCCGGGATGGTCGCAGCGTTGGGGACGTGATGCAGGCGGTTGTCACGCATCAGCCAGCGATACCACGGGGCCAGCTGTTCGCGATAGCCGGGCCGCACCGCCACGATCGGGCCGGGGGTCAGAGCGTTTGGGAGGTTGAGCAGTGAGCCCTTGAGGTCGATCCAGGTGCGTTGGCGGTAGTGCTCATGCCAGGTTTGGGCCACGTGCCGGCCGCGCAGCGCTGCCAGAGGCGCCATCAGCCAGGGCAGGCGGTTGGGCTCGTAGCCCTGGCCCGGATACTGGAAATGGATGAGATCGGGATGCCAGTTGGCGACCGCTTCGTTCAGGCGTCCGCGTTCGCGCCAGCTCCAGCCGGGCATGACGGCCTGCACGTCGACGCCCTCGATCGGGCCGCTGCCGACGCCGGTCAACACCCCGACCGTGACGCCACGGCGCGCCAGCGTGCGCGCCAGGTGGGCCGTGTAATCGCCAACTCCACACTGCAGCGGCGGTGTCCGGCCGGTGACGAACAGAATGCGCGACGCGCCGTCCGGGCTCATGTCTTCCCGTCGTCCTTCTCCAATGCCAGCCAGGCGAAGGTGTAATCCAGCCCGGCGTAGTTGACGGCCGCCCGCGGCGCCGCAGTGTCGAGCGCGCCGACCGGGCGCAATCCGTGCACGCCGGCCAGCGTGATCAGGTCCGCGACGTCGTCGCGCGAGAACACCAGCCACGACATGTTGAACGGCCTGACCTGTCCGACGTCGAGGTGATCGGGCCAGTAGTCAAACGAGGCGACAAACACGCCGCCCGGTTTGAGCAGACGAGCGACCTCGGCCAGCAAGGCGTCGGGCTCGTAGCCATGCTCGATGACCGAGATGGCCGTGACGGCTGAAAACGAATCCGACGGAAAGGTGGTGTGCTTGAAATCCCCCACCTCGTATTGTATGCCGCGGCCGCGCGGCATGTCGGGCAGCCGTGGGTCGAGGTCGACGCCGCTGACGCGAAAACCCAGGCGATCGAGGGCCGGCACGATTTCAGACGCAAAGGCGCCCAGGTCAAGCACCGTCGCACCCGAGGCCAGCCGACGCTCGAGGAATTCGATTGTCGCCAGCACGTCCCAGCTCTTGAGCCTGTCGCCGACGTTGACCGAGCGCGTCAAACCGAGTTTGCGCGCGACCCGCCGGCCGAGGCGCACGGCTTCCGGCTCGACGAAGGAGAGCCCGCGTGCGCGCAGGCGGTCACGGGCACGGGCGATCTCGGTGCGCTCGGTCAGGACCTTGAGCATTCAGGCCGCCCGTAAGGTGCGCAGAAGTGCGGAAAGGTTGTTCCGGGTACGTGGCGCAGTGGCGAGTGCGGCGCCGGTTGCGACAACGGCCGCTAGGGCCACCAGGAGGAAGGCCGTCAGCCCGGCGCGTTCGGGTAACCACAGGTCCGCGGCCAGCCGCACCGCGCCGGCGGCGATGACAGTGGCCGAGACCGGCAATGCGACATCCTCCCAAAACCAGCGCTTGCGTTCGGTCCGCAGCAGGCGCGAGAACGTGGCCGTCGCGTGCACGGTGAAGCCCACCAGATTGATAATCACCCAGACGGCCGCGGCGCCGGCCAGCCCGGCCACGCCCGGCAGCCAGAGCCACAACGGCACCGCGATCACCAGCAGGCCCAGGCTGAGGAAGGCGTTGAGCCGGGTCCAGCGCGCTGCGAGCTGCAAAGCATACGGGGCGATCCCGAGCGCATTTAGTAGTGATCCGGTGGCCAACAGCGCCGCGGCCGGCGCCACTGCGGCGGCCGCGGCGGTATCACCCACCCACAGGGTGAAGACATCCAGGGCGAACAGGCTCAAGACGCAGCTGCTCGGCACTACGATCACGGCCACGATCTGGGCCGTGAGGTGGAATTGATCCGTCAAGGCGTCGTTGGAGCCGGCCTCGACCAGGCTGGCCAGACGCGGAAAGAGGACGTTGTAGGTGGCTACAGCCAGCAGACCCAACGCGGTCACCACATTGGCGGCCAGGGTGTAGCGACCCAGATCGGCCAGAGGCAGGTACCA
>JAEURK010000329.1 GCA_016789175.1 Anaerolineales bacterium | reverse complement strand
CGCTGGCCGGGTGCATTCGCGGCCTCTACCGCCCCACTCTTTGGACCCAGTGAGGAGCATGCGCTCTACTCGCCGCGCGAAATGGAGTTCCTGCACCAACTCGAAACGCTCTTCCCCGTCTATCTGGACGCGCTGCTCGAGAGCGAGGAGCGCTGGACCGTGATCCCGGTCATGCCCGTGGCCTACGACCTGGAAGGCGACTGGGGACCGGGCGCGTCGCTCCTCATCGGCCTCGCGTTCGGCGAACCGCACCGCACGCTGACCGAACTGGGCATCACCGTCGCGCCGACGATGGACGCCGGGCTCGAACTCGACGGTCCGGCGTTTCAGGAACGCTGCCTCGCGCTCGATCCGGTCCTGCACGACATCGGCCAGGTGATGGCCGTGGCCGGCAACAGCGCCGACAACGTCTGGACCGACGTCACCGATCTGATGCTGGCCGAAAGCGACGGCTATCCCGAATGGGATGCCGAGACGCTCGAGGCTCTGACCGCCGAGTGGCGCGCGGCCGAGCCGCTCTTCGCACGCTTCACGGCCGTGGCCGCCTGGCTCGATGCGGCCCGCTCCCATCGCAATGGCTTTGTCCGAGCCTGGAATGCGAGTTTGCGCCCAAGGAGGAAAGACCATGACTCAACCTGATCCGCCGATATCGCCCTCTCTTCCTGCACATGCCGACGCCGCCCTCCTCTTCGTGGAGGGCGGTTTGCTCTGGATGAAGCGCGACGGAGCCGGCACGCGGGTGAAGGCAATCGGTCCGCAGCAGCTGCGCGCGGCCGTGAGCGGGGTGCCGGTCGACAGCGGCTGGCTGCCCGAGGGTGTGAAGCGCTGGGGCCACAGACCGGGCGGCGCCTACGCCCTGATCGTGGCGCCGCCACAGACGCGCACGCTGGTGCTGCAACGGCCCGGGCAGAGTCGTCTGGACACGCTGGAGGTGTCGCTGCCTGCGCTAGCGATGCTGGGCATTCAGCGTGACTTCTACGTTTGGGCGCTGGCCGGCGCGCCCGAGCCTGGAACACGGCTCTTCTATCCGCCGCTCCCGAACGTCCATGACGACGGCGCGGTCTGCTGGGGCGAGAACCACCCACCGCGGAGCGCGACTCCCAAGGGCGTGATCAAGGCGCTGGAGCTCTTCCTCGCCAGCGCCTTCACCAATGCCGAAGTCGACCAGCGTTCGCGCAGCGCTGCGCATGACGTGCGTTTGCAGCTGCTCGCGCTCGCCGGCGCCCCCTTTCCCATCGACGACCTCGTGCCCTTCCGTCGCGGCGAGACCCTGACGAAGGCCGTGGATCGTCTGACCCGGAGAACCGATTATGACTCCCGCTTCTTCAACTGAGGTCCGTGGAACGTTGTGGACGCCGATCCCTGACGAAGACCCGGCCGGAACCGCGACATCGGTGCCCAGCCTCGCCGGCTATCACATCGTCACCGACGCCGCGCAGGTTCCCGCCATCGACGAAGGGCATCTGTACAACTACCTACTCGCCGGCAACGGCGTGTTCCTGCAGGCGCAGCGGCCCGAGCTCTCGGTCTTGCTGCGGATCGCGCCCGCTCTCGTGCGCGGCCTGCCCGCCTTGCGTTCGCGGCTGCGCGTGCGCTTCCCGCGCGTGCCCAGGCCCATCGTGCGCGAGATGCTGAACGTGGCGGCTGATGCGGCGCGTGATCCGAACGGCGGCCTGGAGGTGCTCCTGACTCTCGCCTTCCAGAAGGGTCGCTGGCAATTGATGCAGCCCCCGCAAGAACAGACGCTGAGCAGCGTGCAGCTGGCGTCCGAGGCGGATCGCGCGACGGTCCTGGAGGCGCTGATCGACGTGCATTCGCACCCTTTCCCCCTGCGCGCCTTCTCGGGAACGGACCATGAGAGTGATCGGGGCGCGTTCCGCTTTGCGGTCTTGATCGCGGACCCGGCCGGCGCGCCCAGTCTGCACGTGCGTCTGTGCGTGTACGGCGCGTTTCTCGAGGTGCCGCCGTCGCTGCTCTTCGAGTTGCCGGGTGAGCTGGGAGGAACGGACGCATGAAGAAGAAAGGAGTGGCTCACGCTCGAACCGCCTTGCTCGAAGCCGCGTCGGCCGTGCCGGTACGGCTCGCCCATCCCGAGGGACTGCATCTGGTGCTGGTGGGCTGTGGCGGCACGGGCTCGTGGCTGGCGCCGGCGGTCGTGCGACTGGCGCGGGCCTGGAGTGAGGATCTGGGCTGGTCAGTGGCGGTCACGTTCGTGGACCCCGACGTCGTCGAGGCGCGCAACACGTTCCGCCAGAACTTCTGCGCCGCCGAGGTCGGCCTGCCCAAGGCCGAAGCGTTGGCCATCCGATACAGCGCGGCCTGGGGTGTGCCGATCACCGTGCGGCCCACGCCCTTCAAGAGCGACGTGTTGCGCGGACCGTCGTACCACACCACTCACATTCTGCTCGGCTGCGTGGACAACGGCGCGGCGCGACAGAGTCTTCACGACGCCCTGGACGGACTGTCCTATTACGGCACGTCCCGAGTCTGGTGGATCGACTCGGGCAACACGCGCGCGGGTGGCCAAGTGCTGGTGGGGTCGGCGCTCGCGCGCCGCGACCTGCGCCATGCCTTCACAATCCCGGGCCTCTGCACCGCCCTGCCCTCGCCCGGCTGGCAGCGCCCCGAACTGCTTGAGACCACGCCCGAGGAGGCCGCCGGCGACGACCTGGACTGCGCGGTGCTGGCGATCCAGAACAGTCAGAGCCTGACCGTGAACCAGATCATGGCCGCCCATATGGCCGACGTCCTCAATCGTCTGGTGTCGGGCGAGCTGCGCTCCTATGCGCACCATGTAAACCTGAACGCCGGCGTCGTGTCGTCCCGGTTCATCACCCCCGAGTCAATTGCGCGTCTGACTCGCAGCCGCGTCGCCTCGATCTCACGCCCGATCCCCGTTCGCTGAGCCCCATCCCATCCGCTCAACCCGCGGCCCGCACAACATCTGTGCGGGCCGCGTGCGTCTCAAGAGGACATATGACCGTGAAACGTAGTGACTATCCCATGCAACCCGGCGCGCTGGCGCTCGCCAAGAGCCTGGAGCGCGCCTGCCACCTGAACGGCTACCGCCATCAGGACGACGTCTTCGAGGATTGGGTGACGCTTTGCGAGCTGGCGCTCGCGCGGCTCAGCGATCACCTCGCCTCCACGGTACGGACCGGGCAAGTGGCCGAGGACCCGCCTGCCGTCCGCGCCGTCTTTGATCGCGTCCTCGGCCCGTACAAGGACGATCGTGTTCAGGCCTACACGATCTTCTCCGAGGCCTTCGCGGAGTTGATGCTCGCCACGTCGGACGGCCCGGCCGACTCGCCTCTGGCGGCTAGCGATCTGCTCGGCGACCTCTACATGGCCTGGGGGCGACCCAACACCGCGGCCGGCCAGTTCTTCACGCCGCTACCCGTGTGTCGCCTGATGGCCTCAGTCTCAACTGGAAGTCTGGCCGGGACGGTGTTGAAGCGGCTCCGCGCCGCCATCGCCGAGGCCGGCACGCACGGCTTTGAGGAGTGGCTGGCGCTCTCGCCCGACGAACAGGCGCGCACGCCCCTCTCGCGCTTCGCGCTGCGTAGCCTGGCCCCGGCGCTCGAGCCCGTGCGCGTCCTCGATCCCTGCTGCGGCGCTGGCACGCTGCTGCTCGCGGCCGCCGAGCAGGCGCCGGCCTGGATGAGCTGGCTCGGGCTCATCGAGTACCACGGCGTGGATGTTGATTTGCTCTGCGTGCGCATGACCCGGGTCAACCTCATGCTGCACGCCATCCATCCCTGGCACGTCATCTGGGGCGACTCGCTCGGGCTGCAGACCTATACGGATCCTTCGCGCGAGGCGCTGGGTCTGCCCACCCCCAAGCTCACCCTTCCACCGATGGTGCCCACCGTGTCGTCCAGCGACCCGATCCTGTCCGAGCCCATCCCGGCCGCGTTCCCCATCCCCGAGGCCTCAGCGGTCTTCGGACAACTTCAACTCTTCTGACTCCTCCACTCACTCGTCGACTCAAAGGAAACGACCATGACCACTGACCGTATTGAACCCACGCCCGAAGAGACCCATTGCGAATACTGTGGCGCGCCGCTTGCCTCACGCGAGAGCGCGCTCTGGGACGACGGCCACCGCTGGCCGTATTGCTCCACTGCCTGCATCGAGCGCGACCAGCACTTCCGCTTCACCGCGCAGGTCGCCTCGCGGCCGGAGCCGTCTCTGGACGGCCTAACCGGCCTCGTGATCGGCGTGAAGCGCGACGGCGACGTGGCGGTGGTGCTCATGGAGCGCAGCGACGGCGTTCAGATCGCGATCGGGTTCGAGAAGGTGACGCACGTCCTCTCGTTGCCGGCCGCGAGTGCACGCATCACGGCGGTGCGCCGCCGAGACTACTCCACCGTCTTCGAGTTCGAGCCGACGTGCCCGGCCCGCCTGGAGGTCCGGGCCGCCTGGACCACGCTCGCCACGTTGAGCTGAAGCCTCGCGTTCCCTACGCTCACGCAAACGGCCCTGCCAATCGGCAAGGCCGTTTCGCTTTCCTGGAGATACCTATGTCGTCCGAGACTTTGTTTCCGGATTGGGATCGAACCGCCCTGCCCACCTCGTCGGCGCCGGTTGGGCTTGAGGACATCGAGCGTCTGGCGCGCTCCTATCAGGTCGCGGTCCTGGCCGAGCCCAATGTTTACGGACCATCGCGCGACCGCCCGGACCCATGGGCGACCTGGGAGGCCGCGCTCGCCGACGGGCAAAGTTATCTGTGCGGGTCGTCGGTCTCGCGCGAAGCGTTCCTGCGTCTTTACCGTCGGCCGCTGTTGGAGTGGATGGTCCCGGCCTACGCCTGGGCCCGGCAGAACCCGGATCGCGTGCTCACGCTCTATAGCCGCCACTTCTCGTGGCACGTGTACCAGCGCGGCGAATACGTCTCGTTCACGCTCCCGTTTCACGATAGCGGTGGCGAGAAGGAGTACATCTGCCGTGATGGCGTCTCGCGCATCAAGGTCAATGATGACTGATTCACATACCGAAAGGAGACCTCCGATGCATACGATGTCTCTGGAGCATGTCCAACTCACCAACCAGTTGCGCGCGTACAAACGCGACGTGTACGGGGCGGCGGCGAAAGCCTTCGACCGTCTGCGCGCCGAGGGCGGCATCGATCTGGAGGCGGCGGCCGAGCTCCTGAGCCTGCACGCCGCGGCCCAGGTCGTGGCGTACCAGCGCGAGATCAACCACGAACGGCTGCTGGAGTATCTGGTCAACGGGATGAGCCTGGACGGCCCGGGCCTCCCGAGTCCGATAGGGCCCATCTCTGACGGCGACAGGGCGTTTGAACGCCTGAGTGCGCAACTCGATCGGGATCTTTCCCAGACGGTGTTCATGCCAGATAGGGCGACTCTACGGAGCGTCCACCGCTTCAAGGCCTGGATGGCCACCCACCTCACCTGCGTGTTGAATTGACGCCCGTCACCGTTAGCGCCGATCGTGAATAGGCGTACAACGCACGCTTCACCTTGAAGCCTTAGACAAGTTGCGGCGCGGTGTCAGGTCCGGACATCGCGCCGCAACACTGGAAGGCCGTTGAGCGGCCCGATCATCCGTGAGCGTCTGCCCTTTTTTGTTTAAGGCGACTTCCAGGATGCGCCGCGATCCGTGGTGCTCAGGATGGCGCCCTGACACGCGAACCCGCCGATTGTGGATCGGCGAAGAAGATATCCACCGGACCTCACCACTCCTTCTGCTCGGCATCGGTTGGGTGCATCAACGTCTGCCGGGTCTCGCTCCCATTGCTTGTCGACGCGAGGCAGTAGCGGTCGGCTCTCAACCAACAGGAGCGCCAGCAACCAGCTATACGAAGACGACCTTCGTGTATGCTTAATCTCTATCTTTGGTGAAGATGCCCTGCTGCGCCAATACAATGGCAGGATGGGTTTTGGGGGACGAATAGAGATATGAGGATCAGGGATGGAGTTGCTATTGCAGGATTGCTCCTCTTGGGCTGCCTGGCCGGCTGTCAACAATCCACGGCTGGAAACGCGATAGCGACAGGGGCCGCGGTGACAGTCGTCGTCCCGACAGTCACTCGCCCTCCCGCCTCCCCCTCTCTCCCGCCGTCAACGGTAACGCCCTCCCAGACGTCCACGCCAGAAGAGACCGAAACCCCTGAGCCCACGCTTGAGATACCGACGGAAACACCGTTGGGACCGACACCCCAGACAGGTGTTCACTATCGGTTGGCCCCCTGGTCGGCGGACGCAGCCAATGCGCTTATTGAGACATTGCGCGCCTATCCGGATGGTCTGGAGTACTTCGACCGCGGCTACCACGACTCGGGCTATTACAGCGCCGCCGTCTACGCCGCAGAGGCTCAAGCGCAGGCGCTGGCGCAGTTTCCGCAGTCGCACTGGGCCGAGTCCTGGACCTGGGATCAGGCCTATCGCCGAGCTCTGGTCGGTGGGCCGATCGGCGTTGACCTTTATGGCCAACTGATCGGCGCGGGGCTGAATGCCGGCGAGACGGACCTCGCCCATCTGCCCGCCTGGTTCGACGCCCATGGTCCTGAAACCTATCTCCGCCTGGAGATCATCGCCCCGCCTGAGCCGGCTGACCCGGCCCTGGGTTCCCTGGTCGCCATCACGGATGGGGGTAGCGCCGGCTTTCTGTGGATCGCCGGTTTGCCTGAAACCGTGACGGTCCACCCGTTGCACAGCTCAAGCGACTTTGGTTTCTCATCGGCGGACTCCGCCGCAGCGGAATGGCGGGACGTCACCGGCGACGGGCGGCCCGAGATCCTCACCTCGCATATTTTCGTGCCCGGCAGCCTCGATGCCCTGACGACCCACTTCGATATCTTTGAGATCTCCGGCAGCGCCCCGCGCCGTCTCGCCTTCGATCCTGAGTTGCCCCTGAGCCATGGTCGGACCCTGACCGTCCTCTCTGACGGTGGGCCCCGCCTGCAGTTCAGGTTCGTTTTCGATAGCTTCAGTTGTCCTTTTGTGTACACCCAGACGTACCGATGGACGGGCAAGGGTTTCACCCTCGAATCTACGGAGTATCCCGACGCAGACACTATCCAGGCCACGTCGGACGCGACGTGCGTCGACATCCTGGTGGGAGTTCTCGTCAAAGACCTGCACGATGGCGACCGGGATGTGCTGCCATCGCTCAAGCGCCTGCTCTCCGCCTGGCCCTATTCCAACGAGATGTGGTGGCCCAACGAGGATGGGGCCGCAGATGTGCGCGATCGCGCGCGCTTCTTGATCGGCCTGGGACTGGGGCTTCTGAGTCGGTCTGAGGATGCCCGAGCCGAAATCGAATCGATGGTGCTGACTCCGGTCGTCCCGGAGAGTCGCTGGGTTGCTCCAGGGCGCGCGTTCCTCGAGGCGTATCAAGACGACGGGGACCTGGCGCAGGCCTGCCTCCAGAGTGGTGTATGTGCCGACTTGCTTCAGCCCAAGGATCTGGCCCTAATCGCTGCGAGGTCTGGACGGCCACCGGCCGAGATCCTCCCGGCCTTGGGCCTGAGAGTCGTCGCGCACGGGTCCATCGATCTGACGGGCGATGGTCAACCCGAGGATTGGGCAGCCGTCGAAAACGGCAATAGTGGAACTATCCTGTTTGGGTTTTTGAAGACTCTTGCGCCCGAGGTCGCGGTGGTGCTGGCCTATACGGCGTCAGAGGGTCCACGCACCGTTAGGGTGGAAACGGTCGAGCCAGGACATTCTGTTCTGATCTACGATAGGGACGATGGCCCCGTGTATCAGACGCTCATCTGGAAGGATGGTGAGTTGACTCTGACATATGCGTGTACGGGCCTTGAGCATCGGGTGAGGAGCGGTTATGCGACTCTTCTGGAGGGGGGATCAGCGCAGGCCGTACTCGCTGACCTGCGCGGTCTGGAGTCGGATCTGGATGAGCGTTGCCGTTCACCTTGGGATCAACGCGCTTACCTCATCCCCAGGTGGCTCTTTGTCACAGCTTTGAGCGCGGAGTGGGCTCAGGAGCCTGAGGAGGCGGCGATCCTGTACGTGCGCCTCTGGCGAGAGTTTCCAAACAGCGCCTATGCCTTGGCGGCCAGGGCCCGACTGGAGCCCGTGCCCTGATATAGGACCCGAGGGAGAGGCTGTTGGACTTCATGACTGGTACGGTGCCCGGCACCCTCCCGGCGCTTTCCAAAAAAACCTCGATCTACGGCCCATCCGTCAGTCGAAAGACTTGGCCATCCCAGCGATAGACCGCCGTGCCGCTCTGGAGGCCGTTTTCGGCTCCGCCGAGGGCCGCTGTGATCTCATCCTGTCCATCGCCGTCCATGTCCTCCAGACGCACGCCATAGAGCGTGAAGGGGTCGACTACACAGCCTTGGACATCCGCCAAAAGACGGGGCGGCGTCTGATGGATGGAGTAGGTCCTGAGATGCTGCCCGACGCATGGGGCGGCTTGGAGATCCCACGCGCTCTCTTGTGCAGTCTTGTCCCAGTCCAATTGGACGTCCATTTGATCGGGCTCATAGGCCCAGACCAGCAGGTCTTCCTGACCATCCGCATCGACATCGCGCCACTCCAGAGTCGAGAGCACATGATGACAGCCAAAGGGCCTGTCGACGGGCTCGCCATTGAGCTGGACCAGGCAAGTGTCATGGGCGCCCCAGGTCTTCCACGCCAGCACCGCCTGGTTGCCGGATCGATCCGACACGGTGGTCACGGCCGGAAAGTCCGGATAGCGGATGGGTTGGATGATGCGCTGAGCTTGCGGCTCGTAATGCCCGAGTGTATTCAGAGTGTATAGGGTTTCGGTCTCCGTGTAGACCGTAATCGGGTGGTCAATGGCGACACCCTCTCCATAGGTGCAACACTCCACACTGAACCCAGATGACCGTGCCGCCAGCTGCACCGGCGTGGAATCTGTCGCAGGCATGAATGTCAACTGGGTCACGCCCCGGCTGAAGCCGCCACTAGTATCGTCATCCCAAAAGTGGGACACGCCATCGCTCCAGACCGGCCAGCAGGTGTTGGGGCGACAGGTGAGCAGGGTTCGCTGAACGGATTTACCGAACTGATTGGTGCCGCCGCCCGTGGTGATGGCATCCAGGACAATCTCGGGTTGTCCGTCTCCAGTCCAATCCTTGAAGCCAATATCCAGGTTGGCCGTCAGTCGTGAAGGCCCAATGCCGACCACGCCAATCCGCTGAAAACCATCTGCCTGGCGATCGAGCACAAACAGGGCCGCCGCGATACCCACGACGAGCTCCTCGTCGCCGTCAGAGTCGACATCGACGTTAATCTCATAATACGGGGCCTCGAGCCCGATCGTGGGTTTGCAGATGCGATCCAACACACCTTCTCCCGTCACATCCTGATCGACGCAGTGATCGATCGTATAGACAGCAAACTGGGATTTGAGGAAATCCTGCATGCCCGGGTCATCGTAGGTCCGGCTGACGATCCCCTGCATCTGTGCGGGGCCTAGGATCTCGATCTGGGATGGATCGCTGGCCCCGGTTGGCTCCGCTGTCCGGGTGGGTTTTGGCGATTCAGAAGGCGTGGCGATGGCCGTCGCTGGTATCACGGACTCTGTCGGTGCCGGCGCTGGCGATTGTTGGCAACCCGATAAGCTGATGGCCAGGCAAGCCATCAGTCGCATCACATCTTGGGGGCTCACGACTTATCCTTCTTCCTTGTCCAGACATGGGGCACAGGCACCCGCGCCCATCCAAAGACTTGCTCTGCGCAATAGGCCCGATTCCGGCGTTGACCGGTGTCCCGAACGCGCCCACCCGCCCTTCCACACTGTTAGCGAAGGGCGAACACGACAAGCTCCCCCGCCAACCCCTGGTCGAACGCCACAAACACCGCCAGTCTGGTTCCGTCCGGGGCCATCGTCACCGATCGTACCCAGGCGTCTGCCCGCTCTGAGATCGGCACGCGTCGCAACTCGGCCCCGGTCTGGTCGTCCAACACTACGAGGCTGGTGCCCCCGACATACAGCCAGCCACGAGTCGCGTCATGCGCCATGGCGTAGTTCGGCGCATTGCCGATAGGGACGCGTGTGATGAGGGAGCACGTGACGATGTCCCAGACCTCGACGCTGCCGTTGCGATTGGGATCCCTGACACCCAGGGCTTCGCGGTCGTTCCAGAGAATCGGATTGGCACGGGCATCGATCAGGCAGGTCGGCTTGGCGCTTCCGCCCACTTGAAAGACCGCGACTTCATGATGGCCGGGATCATCGGGCGTCCCGGGTCGCCGAAAAAGAGACAGCGCCAGACGGCCGTCCGTCAAGCCCACCACGGATGCGGTCTGAATCTCCGGATACGTCTGCCATAACCCGCAGGCACCACTGGCCAGGTCCGCCAGAAAGACGTGGGTCGTGTCAGCGGTGAAGTCCCGATTGGGCGAGGTGCCGACCAAAGTCAACTGACCGGGTTGTCCCGACAACACCGGGTAGATGGCGGCATCTCTGCAATCGCCCTTTAGATCGCGGAGCGACGTGTCATGGGTGGCCCAATCGACGGTCATGATCTGGGGCGTCGCCCCGTGAACGGCGTATGCAGCGACCTGGGTCGATGACACAAAGATGGGCGCCGTGCGGAGCCCGGCGATGGGTTCCGTGGTGAGGATGTCACCCATCGAGCCAAAGACGCTGAGGAGATCGCGATCGCCTTGCCGAGACGTGAGCGCCATGAACTCGCTATTCTCGGACCAGGCAGCCCCAAAGAACGCGTCCAGGGGTTGTCGAAACACGACTGTCGGCTCTGGAACCACCATGGTGCCCGTCGCCTCCATGACCGGCGTGGCCTCCGCCAACGCATCGTCTGTTGCGGTGGCATGCAGACGGTCGAAGTCAGTTGCCCGGGGAGGTTCGACAAACGTGAACACAGCTGCCAACACCAACAACAGGGCTATTGCGCTCAAAACGACCCATGAGGCCTGTCGGGTGGTGAGGCGCTTCATGTTGAATCCCTCATGCCTTACTGACTCCAAACCCCGACCGCCCCCCAGGCAGGGGCCCCCGTCGCGGTATTAGCCGTGATCCCCCGCATGCGCCACCGATCGGGCGCAGAACTGCATGACGATACGACGCGGCGGATCCCAGCCTTCGATCATCGGGTGATGAATGATGTTTGCAGGCGGTCGTGCCAAGTTTCTGCGCCATAATCATGGCACGTCGTCCAGTTTCGCGGCGGCCAATCGGGCAAAGGCACTTCCCGCTTCGGCCCGGATGACGGCCGCGTAGACACGCGCCGCTTCCGGTTCCCGGTCGCTGAGCTCGAGGGCTAATCCCAAAAGGTAACGCCTCTGCGCGGACACGCTCACCCCTGAAAGACTTGCTTGTAAGGCTCGAAGAGCCTCGGGCAGATCCCGGTTGTCAAAAAGGGCTTGCATCCCAAAGAGCTCAGCCTCCCGACCCAGATCCGTCGGGGCGATGAGCTCCAGGGCGCCGTCTGCCCAGTGCCAGCGTTTCTCCTGGACAATTCCAGAGCGCAGGGACGTGAGGACCAGATTCCAACCGCCATCATCGGCTTCAACTCCAAGGAGGTCGCTTGCCACCATCGGGATGTACGGGACGGTCACGACGCCCTGAGGCTCAAGGATCCACACCGCTTCATCGCCGTCGCGATTCACGCGCACCACTCGAACGCCGTCGGGGGCAACGGTGACCGTCAGCACCACCGACGCCAAAGGCTGGGGGGCTCCCGTGTTCTGCAACCAGGCGCGATCGGCCAAAGTGTCCAGGGCCACCGCGGACAGCTGCGCTTCTCCGCTGAGTAACAACCAGTCCTGGTAGCCTCCATCGTCTCCGGGCGACAACACCCGCAGATAAAGATCCGGCACTCCGCGACCATCCAGGTCCGCTTCAGCCTGTGCGCCGATCGCGACACCCGATCGGGAGAATGCCCCCATGGCTGCTGTGGGCGTCCGCTCAGTGTGGCGTTCGACGAGATGGCGAAACGCGGCTCGCAGACTACAGATCGCGTGAACGGGCGAAGCAGGTGCATACCCCCAGGCGGCGCGGATAGCATCGATCTCCTGAGCAGTCCCGATCGCGCGGTCATCGCCGGCGGCGTCTGCCATAACAGCCAGCGAGGCGTGACAGGCCATCATCAGCGTGTCGTCGCCATCATAGCGATCGAGATACGCCTGAGCCGCGCGGCCCACCGCTTCCGTCACTGGGAACTCTAAACCCGCGGCCCGGCGAAATGCCTCGCGAGCTTCGTCTGGACGTGACTGCAAGGCCAGAGCCTGACCCAGTTGAAAGGTCAGATACTGCTCGTACCGCTCTCCACCCTCCGTCGACACAGGCGTTCCAGGTGCCAGCATCACGGACAGGCGATCGATGACGGCCTGCGTATGCCCCTGCTCGATGGATTCCGCTAACCAGTTGTGCAGCCACGCCGACTCTCGGGGTGATGCGATCTGGCGGTCCGCCAGGACATAGTCGCCGGACGACCAGCGGTACCGTTCCAAGGTCTCGGCCACCGACCCATCGCGCAATTCTCGGATCTCAAGCGTCGGAACCCCGGCTGCGTCCAGGGCTCCGTATCCCCACTGACCGCCCCCGAAGCCGCACGACTCTGTCCGCGGCAGGTCGGGTTGGAGTCGAGCGAAGCGCTCGTCCTTCCACTGGTAGAGATATGTGTCGAAACCGCAGGCCATGGTGCCGTTGTGATAGCCGATCTGCACCGCGATTTCGGGCAAGCCATCGCCTGTGTGATCGCCGATCAAAAACGGCTCATCGGTTTCCCGCGCCCCATTGGCGAAGTTCCAGTCACTGCGAATGGGTTCCAGTGCATAGCGATCATCGTCCCGCTGAACCAGCGCCGCCACGAGTCCAGAGGCGTTGTCCGACAGAAACGTGATCCACAACACACGGTCGTCATGCCCATCGCCGACCAGGTTGGGTGCAACCCCAGTGTCCGAGATCTGGAAGCCATGCGGCTCGAGCCAGGCACTGAGTCCGTCGGGCGTCACCTGTTTTTCGTTGAGCGCCCGCTCCATCTGGTCGAGGATCCACGCGTCGCCGGTCGATTGTCCTTCAATGGCCCGGGCCAGTGCCAACCGCCACTCCAGAGCGTCGCGCCAGGGCGTTTCGGGATAGCGCAGCAGCATTTCACGCACGGCCACCTCGATCGCGGCCTGATTGCGCACATAGTTGGGACGACTCTCGCCCCAGGAGAACACGTCGTCTTCGGCCGCATAGTTGACCGCGGTCTGGATCAGGCTCAGAGCCGCCGTTTCGCTCCAGTCCCGCAAGCGGACATCACCCTGAGCGAGCGCGGGCGTCGGAAGCGGCGTCGGAGTCAGCCATGTTCCATTCGGCGCTCCGGGTAGCCAGAGCGAGGCCATCGGATCCGTCGGCGTGATCGCCGCCACACCCGGCGTGGGTTCCATGGGCGACAGGGAAAGCCCGGGCGTCGGCGACGTCAGGGTGACGTGCTCGGTTGTCGATACCACGGGCGGGGCAGAGGCACAACCCACCAGCACGGCAGTGAGTAGCCCCAGTGACGTCAGCCGCCGAAACGCCCCCTTCCATCTCGACTCAAACGAACGACGCGACAGGTACATGAGATCTCACTTCGCAGATGCGGACGCTGGGATCAGCCGGGTCCGTGCCATGATCGCATAAGCTGTGCCGGGATAGCGTTGCCATAGGTCGCGATACTCGCGCGCGGCTGCTTCGGTGTCGCCGAGCCGTTCCTGAGCCAAGGCGCTGAGAAAGGCGATACGCGCGGCCTCAGTTTGACGCCAGTGCGCCGAAACCTCACGAAGTCGGATGGCCTCGTCGGCCAGCGGCTGGACCGCGTCGGTCGGGTCGACGTCGCCGGCGATCCACTCCGAATAGACGTCGACGGCGCGATAGGTCTGGATCGACGCGTCCCAGCGGAAGCGCAACATCGCCCCGGCGTAGGCCGTGGGTGTTTGTTCCAGATCCAGGACCACGCCCGACTCGGCCAAGGTGATCCGAGCAGCTGTATAGATCTGGAAGAGAGTCGTGAGCAAGGGAGTGGTCGTTTGACGCAGGATCATGTACCCCACACTGGTCTTCGGTAGCGACAGGATGAACCCCCGACCCGCGTGGTCCGGCAAATCCCAGGCCGTGACCTCGATACCGGACTCACGAGGAGCGCTTTCCGGAACGTCGAGGATCACTAGAGATTGGGCAGTCTGGGATGAATCGGTACTGAGCAGGCACCACACAATTTCAATTGGATCCAGTCCCTTGAGCGTGGGCTCTCGAACGACCCAGAGTACGTCGTCGCGATCGTCACCGTCCAGGCGCAGCCACTGGACATCGACCACCTCGACGCCATAAGGCTGTAAAGCAGTCACCGGATCGTCCCAGACTCGGGCAGCACCGGCCCACTCCAACAACTGGGGCATGAGCCCCGGCAGGTCGCAGACATCTGTGCTCATGATCTCCGGAGACACGCCGATAGCCTCCTGAAAAGCGCGTCCACGTTCGGAGCCTGCAACTGCCAGAGCCTGGTCGAGGGCGGTGGCGAGGACCAACTTCGACGCGGTGCAGGAGCGATAGACGTCCTCGGGATGATGGAAGCCAGTCAAGAACGCCTGGGCTGCGTCGCGGATGACACCCGGGTGGGTCGAGTCGTCTTCCAGAGTTGCCTGGCCCCCTCGCAGAGCCTCGAATTCGGTGCGCGCCGCCTCCATGTCACCGGCGATGGCCAGTCCGAAAGCCAGTTGAAATCGGATGTAATCCGGATAGGCCGGCCCAAAATAGCGGCGATCGTCCGGGTCGAGGCTCGCCCAATCCGTCAGAGCCTGCCGAGCCAGATCGACGCGTTGACCGGAGTCCAGAGCCAGTTGATGGCGATAGGTATGGAGATCCTGAATGGGCTGTGGCACGACCGCCGAGACATAGCGCGACCCGTCCCAGACGAACGCGTCCACTATGGGTTCGGGAATGAGGTGCACGACCTCCAGCCGATCGGTACCGCCCGGCTCGGCGGAGGCCACCCAGTGCGGCGATCCTTCCTCCAGGGTGCGCACGGCGCCCTCCGTCAATTCCTGGAAGTGGTCGGTTTGCCATTCATAGATCAGCCAGGTCGCGTCCGCTATCGACCCACTGCGGGCGCCGTCCGCCAGCAGTACTTCAAGTCGACCGTTGCCATTGTGATCGGCTACATCCTGCCAGCCCGAATCGCCCTGATCGAAATTCCATGCCGAGTGCAGGAGAGTCAGATAGTTCGATCCCCGTGGATCGTCCGCCAACGCGAGGAATAGACCGTCCTCAGCCATACCGAGTGACGTCTGGACGTGCAACAGCCAGGCTGGCTGATCATCGCCAAAGAGGTTAGAGGCAGCGACCGGTTCCTCAAGGAAAAAACCGCGGTCACTCAACCACGCGGCCAGAGTGGTCAACGTGTGCCCGGGTCCCAGGAGGTACTCGCTGATCTGCCGGACGACCCAGGCATCGCTGTCGGTGTGAGCCGTCGCTGCATCGGCGACCGCCAGCCGCCAGCGCCAGGTCTCCCAGGAAGATGCTGCGGGGAAACGATGCAGCGCATCGCTCAACATGAGACGGATCGCTTCTTCGGATCCGATCCGCTGCGATCGCGTGCAACCCGTCGGTTCACAGAAGTCGTTCTCTTCCGCGTATCGCTCCAGATCAGCCAGGAGAGTCAGGACGTCGTCCTCGGTCCAGGGTCGCAACACCCCATCGACCGCGTTCGATGGAGTCGCCAGTGGGATGGCTGTCGCGGGCATCCTGAGCCAGAGAGGGGTCCGCATGGGTGTAGGCGGCGGCGCCGGGGCGGTTCCTGTCGCGATGGGCGTTGAAGCAACTGAGCTCGAAGTCGGACGGACCGCTGGCACCAACGATGGAGGCTGCTGACAAGCCGTTGCACACACGATCGCCAGCACACACCCCCCAAGGGCAGTCCAACGTCCCGGTCGCGCCGGATGCCCGGATCGAGGCGCCAATGGCAGCCAAAAGAGAGTTCGTCGGGATCGTCGCATAGCCCTAGCCTGCCTGACCTCGCACACCGGCAAGTGACATCCGGGTTACCACCTAGTTACTGCGCCGTCTGACCCGAACCTTGAGGTTCACGGCTCACCTTCGGCGGTCATAGGACACAGATCTTCAGGTCGGTAGTAGTGACCCCACATCCGGCCATCGCTGTTTCCCAGGGGGCCGAGGATCTCGGGGTGCTGGGTCGCGTACGTCACGACTGCTGCACAGCCGCCGCGAATATCCTCGCCGCCTTGATAGGCTTCCCAGAACGCACGCGCGAGATCGATGTATGGAGCGCCCGCTCTGTCGGGCGCCACCTGATCCAAGAGATTGTGATAGACCGTTTCGGCATCCGAGACCAGCCCACGATGCACGTGGAGGACCATGATGCGGTAACGCGCGTACGCACTCAGCGCCGCATGCTCGGTCAGGTTGAAGGGCATGCGGGTGATATCTGGGTAACTGAACGACTCGTCCACCATCTGCTGCCAGAGCTCGGGCGTCCAACTCACTAGTTGATCGCTGAAGATCACGTCCTGATAAAGCGCAAGCGCTTCATCATCGTCCCCGCGGAGGACGGCCTCATCAGC
>JAEURK010000280.1 GCA_016789175.1 Anaerolineales bacterium | reverse complement strand
CGAGCGCGGCGAAGACGGCCTCGCCGACCTGGCCGTGGCGCAGGGTCTCGCGATAAGCGGCGGCGCAGCCAACGACCCCAACCAGGTCGTCGGCGGCGAGCGCGTCCGACAGCGCCGCGCGCACGTCTTCGAGGGTTCGGCCGATGTCGCCAAGCCCCTGCCACTGCGCGGCGCGGAAGGCCGGGTCGGTCACCAGCGTCAGGCGTCCGGCCGAGTCGCCGGCTGCATCGAGGTGATAGGCGTAATGCTCGAGGACATAGCGCGGCGTGCGGGCCGGCCAACCGGCAGCGGCCTGGGCCGCACACCACGCCAAGATCCGACTGGTGCAGGTCCGCAGATGCTTGGCGCTAAATTCATCCTGCAGGGCTTCGCGCAACTCGAGGTGCATGAGCTCAAGCCGCTCCTGACCAAGCAGGAAACGGCGGGCCGGCTCGAGCACGCGCCCGATGTCGAGCGGCTCGGCCCCCAGCAGGTCGGCGAGATCACGCCGCGACAGCCCGCCGCGCGCGACGCACAGCGTGCCCAGGACATCGCGGGTCAGCGCGCTGTCGCCGGTCGCGATCAGCTGATCGACCTGGCGCGCGAAGTAGGCGCGCACGCCCTTGGGCGCATCGTCCCGAAGTGCCGGCGGTATCGCGCCGGCGGCGGCGCTTTCCTCCGCCACAAAACGCGCCAGCAGCGGCTCGCCGCGGGTGAGCGTCAGGATCTCGGGCGCAAGCGCCTGGGCGGTCGCGACCGGGGCGCCGAGCCGCGCCAGCAGGTCGACGAGATCGGCGGCGCTGAAACCGGCCAGCGAGAGGAAGCGGCCGGTCAGCAAGGGATGTCCGGCCGGCACGCCGTTGCGGGGATCGGGGCTGGGCCGCGAGGTCACCAGGATCTGGATGTTTGGAGCGAGGCGGTCGGGCAACACCGTCGCGACCGAGACGGCCCCGGGCGCCATCTCGTCCAGGCCGTCGACCAGGATCGCCACCGGGCCAGGCGCGGTCTCGAGCAAGCGCGCCCAGAGCGCGCTGAACTGAGCGCGCAGGGCCTCGAGGTCCCCGGGCACCCCGCCCTCGAGGCCGAGCACCGTCAGCAACTGGGCATTGAGGCGTTGTAAGAAGAAGACCGGCGTGTTCTCGCCCGTGTCTTGACGCAGGAAGACGAAGCACAGCGTCACCGGCCAATCGCCGTGGTCGTAGCGCGCCACCAGCTGAGCCGCGACCGCGGATTTGCCGAAACCGGCCGGCGCCGTGAGGACGGTGTAGCCGGCGCTGGGAGAGGCCGTCAGATCGGTCAACAGGGCCGCGCGCCCGACGAAGGTCTGCTGCAGGTGCGAAAGCCGGTGTGCGACCTCGCTGCGGTAATCCGGGCGCGGGTAGCCCGGCCCCTGGTAGATCACGCGGGCGTTGGGACCGATGGCCACCCCGTGGCTGTTGTAGATATCGCCGACTGTGATCGCGGCCGGGCTGGCAACGCCGGGCACTGCCACCATCTCGCGTAAGATAGCGAGCGTCGTGGGCTGGCTCAGGAGAAAGCGCGCCTGATCGATCGAGACCTGACCCAGGGCAACTGATTGGAGGGTCCGGGCAAGGTCCGGCGCCAGCGTTGCCAACTCGGTCGGCAGGCTGGTGCGCAGATCGGTCTCAAGGGTAGCGAGATCGGGCATAGGCCTCACAGAATGGGCGTCACCGGGTTTCATGACTATAAACGCAATTGGGTGGGATTTGTACAGGGCGTTGCCAGCGCTGCCGGGACACCCGACGGCGGTGGCCGGCCTCGATATCGGGAATGGCCGCAGACGGCCGGATGATGCCGGATATCGCGATGGGCCGCCTGCTGGGTTGAACTACGGCTTGGGCGAACCGACCACCGCGAACCCGACCGCTCCCGGCCCGATATGAGCGCCGATGACAGGCGTGATATCCACAGCCAGGAGGTCGCCGGTTGGCAGCAGTGTTCCTGCCTCGGCCCGAAGCTCGGCCACGCGTTCGGGCGCTGCCGTGTGCACCAGGGCGACCCGCTCAAGCGGTCCGACCGCCCGCAGCAGATCGATCAGGCGTCTGGTGGCGCGTCGCCGCGTGCGAACCCGCTCGGTGCTCGGTGTGCCGGCGAACATCGTCAGGAGCGGCTTGAGCTGTAACAACGCGCCAATGCCCGCCAGAAAACCGTTCAGGCGACCGCTGCGCCTCAGAAACTCGAGCGTATCGAGCGCGGCAAAGACGTGGGTGCGCCGGATTTGATCGGCGAGCACGGCGAGGATTTCGTTCAACGGCCGGCCAACGGCCGCCAGCTGCGCGGCGGTCTCGACCAGGAACCCCGTGCCGAGGCTGAGTTGTTGCGAGTCGAGGACGGTGACCGGCAGGGCCATGACCTCCCGGGCCGCACTGCGCGCCACATCGACGACGCCGCTCAAGGCGGTGGCGATATGGATCGAGAGCACTGCCGTGGCGCCCTCGGCCGCCAGAGACTCATACACCTCGCGAAAGGTGTGGGCAGAGGGAGCGGCCGTGGTGGGATGGACCGGGAACGTGGGCAATCCCCGGTAAAACGCCTCACGGGTCAGGTCGATCCCGTCGCGATACCCATTGCGGCCGACATTGATGTAGAGCGGCACCACGCGGATGCCATAGCGGGCCAGCGTTGCGGCGGGCAAGTCACAGGTGCTATCCGTCACGATCCGGAGCGACATCCGCTTCTCCTATCCAGGTTTCACTGAGCGCCACGCCTCGGCCTCACACGGCCGCAAGCGTGCGTCGGCGCACGAGGAAGGCCGACGCCAGCGTCAGCGCCACCAGGCCAAAGGCCACCCAGGTCGGGATCGCCACAGCCGCCACGGCGGCATGCTTGACCGAAATCCCGGCCAACGCCCACAGGATCACCAGCGCATAGGCCACATCGCGGCGGGTGAAGGCCATCATCGTCGCGATCGTCACCACCGCGACCAGCACCAGCCCCATCCAGATCTCCGGGGCGATCCCAAACCCATCCCAGTTCAGGTCATCGAGTAGCGAGGTCACGTTCGCGACGGTCGCCACCGTGATCCAGCCCAGGTAGATGCTGAACGGCACGCGCACCGCCCAGGCTTCGGCCGCCGGGACCGCAGTGCGGCCGATGCCCAGACGCAGATAGGTGACGATGAGCGTGGCGAGCAGCGCCAACATGACCACGACCGTGAGCGCGAAGGATTCGTAATGCCAGAGGAAGATCCAGACGCCGTTGGCCAGCCCGCCGAGCGCGATCCACCAACCCGTCGCTTGCAGACGCGGGTTCTCACGTTGCGCGGGCAGCGCCTGGAAAACCGCAAACGCAATAAGACCGAGGTAGATCACACCCCAGATGGCGAACACGTAGCCCGCCGGCACGAAGTAGACCTGAAAGCGATCCGAGATCTGGCCCGTGTTCTGGCCGTTGATCGGCAAGGTATTGGCCAGCCCGTTGACCACCAGCGTGAACAGGACCGTAACGGCGACCGCAATCTGTCTGAGATGGTTTTGCATGAGGCAGTTCCCTGGTGGGTGGTGACGCCGATTCGCACAGGCGTGCGCCTTCAATCAAGTGGCAAGAGATTGTATCTCGCCCGGCGGCCGATCGGTCACTGCTCGCTACAAGGCAATCGCACCAACCCAGTCCTTCCTTACTTTGCCAGGGGTTTCGCAGATGGGGCTGTGTGCACGCGCCGGAAGCCTTGAGTACCAACGCGCATGTGGTGTTGTATGATTCTCTGTGGAGCGCTTGGTCTCGGATAAAGGGGGATTATCCATGCGTCTGACTCAACAGCGGTCAGCGGACTATTTCACGCGGCTCATTCTCGTGGCTGTCTGGATCACGGGCTGCGCGGCCCCCACCCAGGCCCCCGCAGCGCCCACCCTTACGGCGGCGCCGACGGCAACCGTGACAGCGCCGACGGCCACGGCAACCCGGCCCGCGCCCACCGACACCCCGACGCCCGTGCCGACCCTGGCACTCCCCGTGCGATTGCGGGGCGACTATCCGCAGCCGACCGAGCCGCTCGGCGCTTCGTCCGATCAGATCGTCGTCGAGCTGGCCCGTTGGGGCGAAGGCAGCCTGAACCAGCTCGCGCTCGCGCCCGACGGCAAGACCCTGGCCGCCGCCACAACCGCCGGTCTGACGCTCTTCGACGTGCCGTCGTTGCGGCAGCGCGCCGTGCTACCGGCGCCGTCGTCGGTGCGGTACGAGGCGTTCTCGCCCGACGGCGCG
>JAEURK010000250.1 GCA_016789175.1 Anaerolineales bacterium | reverse complement strand
GGTGTCCGTGCGGCAGGGCCGTTCATTAGTCGTGCGCGTGATGGTCGATGACCGACCCGGCAATCTCGCGCCGTTGATCAGCTGCGTGGCCGGGGCCGGGGCCAACGTGATCGATATCTATCACCGCCGCGCGGTCTGGCTTAGCCCGATCAACCAGGTCGGCATCGTGATGGTGCTGGAAGTGCGCGATCCGGAGCATGGCCAGAGCGTGCTCGCCCGCCTGCGCGAATCGGGCTACTCGGCCGAGCAAGCGGTCTTTTGACGACGTCGGATCCTCGACGAATCAGGCAGGGCGTAGGTTGGCAGCGGCTCAACCTGCGCCCTGCGCGTTTCAGGGGTCGCGGGCTCAGTATCCAGCTTGCACATCCACCCGGTTGAACAGCGGCTCGTCGCGCAGGAACCGTTCCAGGTTTTCGGCGAAGAGCGACATCGCTCGAACGTCATAGCGCGGCGAGAATCCGCTGACGTGCGGCGTGATCGTCACGTTCGGTGCGCGCCAGAGCGGGCTGTCGGCCGGCAAGGGCTCGGTCGCAAACACGTCGAGGGTCGCTGCGCCGGGACGGCCCTGGGCCAGCGCAGCCACCAGAGCCGGCTCGTCGATCACACCGCCGCGGCCGATGTTGAGCAGATGTGACCCGGGCCGCATCCGTGCCAGGGTGGCCGCGTCGAACCGCCCCAGAGTGGCCGCTGTCAGGGGCAGCGCAAGGACGACGATGTCGCACTGCGGCAGCACATCGTCCAGCGCCGTGATCGGCTCGATCCGAGCAGGCGCCGGGGCCAGTCCACGCAGGTCCGGCGGTGTCCAGCGTGGGCGGGTCGGATCCTCTTCGCCCGAGCCGCGTCGCAGCCCGATGACGCGCAGGCCAAAGGCCGCGCACAATCGACCGATCTCGCGCCCGATCGCGCCATAGCCGACGATGCCGACTGTCGCGCCGCGCAGCTCATCCGGCACGAACAATCCCCAGCGATCCCGCGGCCACTCGGCGCGTTGCTGCAGCGCGAACGCGAGCGAGAGCCGCCGACTGCGTGCCAGGATCCCGGCCAGGGTCCATTCGGCGATTTGCGTGGCATGCACGCCGGAGGCGTTCGTGATCACGATCCGACCTGCCAGCGGGTGATGCACCAGGCCTTCGACGCCGGCGAAGTGCAGTTGCGCCCACTTCAGGTTGGGGGCCCACTCGGGCTCAGGCAGGGGGTCGACCGTGTAGAGCACATCGACGCCGACCCACAGTTCGCGCGGCAGGGTCTCCCAGTCGCGCGCCAGGGCATGCGTGAGTGTCGCGCCCGGGGCGACGGCGCGGACCCGCTCCAGTTCGGCGGTGTTGAAGCTAGCGGTGGTCAAGGCCAGGATCGAGAGGGACATAGGGTGATTCTAGCAGGCGGCCGGTATAATCCCACCAGGCTTTATCCACGTATCACTCGGTTCGGGTGAGTGTTCGAAACGGGCCCTGTCGCGGAAAGTAGGGCAAGGGCCGCAGCGCGCTGAGCGGCCTTGTCGCCCAGTGGGCTGCGGCTTGGCCGTTGTCTTTGAGGGTGACAGGGTCAAACGGGTGAGTGCGACAAAGGCTAGAACGCCAACGTTAAGTGCCATGTGACCATGAACCAAATCGGCCGCTATCAAC
>JAEURK010000249.1 GCA_016789175.1 Anaerolineales bacterium | reverse complement strand
AGGCCTGCGAACCGCGATCGAATGCGGGCTCAAGCGCCAACGCGCCGAGGTAGAAGCCGCCGAGGCCCGCGCGCGGGAGTTCCTGCTGGCGCATCGCTTCTATAGATCGCATCGCACCGGCGAGATCATCAACCCGGTGTTCACCCTTCTCTCGTATCCGCATCGCTGGCACTACGACGTCCTACGCGGGCTCGACTACTTTCAACGCGCCGGGGCCGACCGCGACCCGCGCGCGCAAGATGCGATCACGCTGCTCAAGTCGAAACGTCTCAAGGACGGGACCTGGCCGGTCCAGCAGCGCCACTCCGGCTTGCGCTATTTCGACATGGAGAAGATCGGCAGGCCGAGCCGCTGGAACACCCTGCGCGCCTTGCGTGTGTTGCGCTGGTGGGGCCACAGCGCTTGAGGCCGTGACCCTTCAACCCGCCACGCCGGGGCAGGCGCGGCAGAAGCACGAGCGCGTCAACCGATCGGAGGATCCCATGACCCATTGGTCAGACTTCGCGATACAGGCCCCGGACCTGGCGGCCTTTGGTCAACTGCGGTTCAAGAGCGGTGTGGCTTACCTCGCGTCTGTGCGGGAGGACGGCGGCCCGCGCGTCCATCCCGTCACGCCGATCGTGAGCGATCGGCTGTTCCTGTTCATGGAGCCGACCTCACCCAAGGGCCGCGGGCTCAGGCGCGATGGCCGCTATGCCCTGCACTGCGCGGTCGAGAACTCCGAGGGCGGTGGCGGCGAGTTCTGGGTGCGCGGCCTGGCGACGTTTACAGACGACCCGGCCGATCGCGCGGCCGCCACCCAGGCGTCACCCTATGCGCCGGCGGCGCGCTACATCCTGTTCGTATTGAGCGTCGAGGAAGCCTTCATGAAGCAATACGGCGCCGACCAGGCGCTTGTCCGACGCTGGTCGGCCCTGGCCTGACCCACGCGCACATCGGGCAGGATACCGAGCCGTGCACGCCAGGCGACGCCCGAGCGGCTGCGCCTGGCCCCGTATAATCGTCAGGTGCCCACGACCCTCCTCCCCGAACCCGAAGCTCTGCTGGATGCGCTGCGCGTGATTCAGGGTCGCATCCGCGACACCGTGGTCGCGGCCTGCGAGCGCACGGCCGTCGATCTGATGGCCCTGCCCGTCGGCGAGGACGCCGGCGACACCATCTTCGCCATTGATCGCGTCTCAGAGGCCGCGCTGCTGGCCGAGTTCGAAGCCCTGGCCGAGCGCTGGCCGATGGTCTTGATCGCCGAAGGCCTGGGCGAGACCGGACGGGTGGTGCTCGCGCCCGGCGGAGATCCTGCGGCCGCTATCGTGCGCGTGATCGTCGACCCGATCGACGGCACCCGCGGCCTGATGTACCAGAAACGGCCGGGCTGGATCCTGACCGGCGTCGCGCCCAACCTGGGCGAGGCCACGACCCTGGCCGACATCCGCCTGGCGCTCCAGACCGAGATCCCGCTGATCAAACAGCATCTCAGCGACAGCCTCTGGGCGCGGATCCTGCCAACCGGCGGCTTTGCGACCGGCAGCGAGCGCTTCAACCGCCTGGACGGGACGACCCGGCCCCTGCCCGTGCACCCGACCGGCGCGGCCACGATCGCGCAAGGCTTCGGCAACATCAGCCGCTTCTTTCCTGGGACGCGGGGCGTGCTGGCGACCATCGACGATGAGATCGTGGAAGCGTTGCTCGGCCCGCCGCCGCCCAACCGCGTGCACGCCTTCGAGGATCAGTACATCTGCACCGGTGGACAGCTCTACGAGCTCATGGTCGGCCACGATCGCTGGGCCGCGGACCTGCGTCCGCTGGTGTGGGCGAGCCTCGGGACGCGTGGGCTGTGCTGCCACCCTTATGACCTGTGCAGCGAGCTGGTCGCCCGCGCCCACGGTGTGACCGTGACTGACGCGTCTGGCGATCTGTTGCGCGCCCCGCTCGACGTCGAGGCTGACATCGCCTGGATCGGGTACGCCAACCCGGCATTGCGGCGCTCCGTCGAGCCGGCGTTGACGGGGGCCCTGCAGCGCCACGGTCTGCTGCCCGCGCCCTGACCGTTTCACGCCAGGTTAGGCCAGGGCCGAGGCAGCGGGTTTTTTCTCCTGCGAAAAAGGCTGTGATCCCGTAACGCTTCAGCCTTGTTGGAAGACGACTTGCGAAAAACGAGGGGGTGCGAGGGTCAGGTCGATCGTTAGTATCCCGCCCTGACGTGACAGCTCCTCCGGATGGGGCCTGACCGAGGTCAGGGTGCGCCCCATTCCTCGGCTGCGCTAGAATGTCGCTTCGCAACGAGGTCTTTCCATGAATTGGTCATTCTCCCAACCGCCGGCCGCTCAACCCGTAGACCTGGCGCGCTTCCTGTCATCGGTCAACACTCAGGCCACGGTGTTCAGTCCGGGTGCACCCGTGACGATCGCCCGCGCGCCGGGCCGGTTGGACCTGATGGGCGGGATCGCAGATTACTCGGGCTCGCTCGTCCTGCAGATGCCCCTGGCCGTAGCCGCCTACGCAGCGCTCCAACCGACCGACGCACCCATCGTGCAGGTGTACAGCACGCTGGCGGAATCGAACGGTGATGCGCCGGGTGCCAGACTCGAACTGTCGGAGCTCGCGCCCGAATCCGGCCCGCTCTCCTATGAAGCGGCGCGCGCGCTGTTCTCGCGTGACCCGCGCCAGCACTGGGCAGCTTACGTCGCCGGCGCCGTGGTGGTGTTGCATCACCGCCTCGGCTGGCGACCCGAACGCGGCTTCTCGATCTGGCTCGATTCCCAGGTGCCCTCTGGCAAGGGCGTTAGCTCATCGGCGGCGATCGAGGTCGCCAGCATGCGCGCGATCGTAGGCGCCTTCGGCCTGAAGGTCGAGGCCCGCGACCTGGCGCTGTGGTGTCAAGAGGTCGAGAACCTGGTGGTCGGCGCGCCGTGCGGGGTGATGGACCAGATGACGGCCACTGCCGGCGAGGCCGGACGTCTGCTGGCGCTGCGCTGCCAGCCCGCCGAACTGGAGCCGCCGGTGGCGCTCCCCGAAGCGCTCGAGATCTGGGGCATCGACTCCGGGATCCGCCACGCCGTCAGCGGCAGCGACTACGGCGCGGTGCGGGTCGGCGCGTTCATGGGCTACCGCATCATCGCCGATCTGGCCGCACTGCCGGTCAGGGCCGTCGCACCCGGTCGGGTCACGATCCTCGATCCGCACTGGCATGGCTATCTCGCCAATGTCCGGCCGGAGACCTGGGCCGTGCAGTATCGCGAGCGCGTGCCGCTCGAGATGACGGGCGCCGAATTCCTGGCGCGTTACGGCGGTTTCACCGATACGGTCACGACCATCCGGCCCGAGACCTGTTACGCGATCCGGATCCCGACCGAACATCCGATCCTCGAGCACGCGCGGGTCAGTCGCTTCCGCGATCTGTTGCAGGCGCCGTTCACGGACGCCGTCGGGCATGAACTCGGCGCGCTGATGTTCGGCTCGCACGCGAGCTACAGCGCCTGCGGGCTTGGGAGCCGTGGAACCGATCGCCTCGTCGAACTGGTGCGCGCGGAGGCCGACGCCGGCCTGTTCGGGGCCAAGATCACGGGCGGTGGGAGCGGCGGCACCGTGGCCGTCCTCGGTCGTAGCGGCGCCCGCTCGGCCGTGGAGCGCGTGGCCGCTCGCTATGCGCAGGAGACCGGGCACACGCCCTTCATCCTCGAGGGAACGTCGGTCGGCGCGTCAGGGTTCGGCGACGGCGCGCTGTTGTATGCTTAACGCTCAAGCCGTTCTGTGAGGGGAGATCACATGGCCAACATCCTCGTGACCGGCGGCGCCGGTTACATCGGCGCGCACACTGTCCGCGCTTTGCTTGCGCGCGGCGACCACGCCGTCATCTACGACACCCTGGCGACCAGCAAAGCCGAGACGATCGGCAAGCTCGAGCGCGAGGGCGCCGTGACCTTTGTGCAAGGCGACATCAGCGACACCGCCCGGCTCGACCAGGTCTTCGCCACGCACCCGATCGACGCCGTGATTCACTTCGCGGCCTGGAAGAACGCGGGTGAGTCGATGCTCAAGCCCGCCAAGTACTTCGAGAACAACGTCGCCGGCACCAACCGCCTGCTCGACTCCATCCAGCGCGCCGGTGTGCGCCGGATCGTGTTCTCGGGCTCGTGCTCGGTTTACGGCACGCCGGCGCGGCTGCCGGTCGATGAGAGCTTTCCGCTCGGGCCCGAGTCCGTGTATGCGCATACCAAGTTGATGTGCGAGCAGGTCATGGACTGGTTCGACAGGCGTCACTCGGTCCGCTACGTCAGTCTGCGTTACTTCAACGCCGCCGGCGCGTCGGCGGATGGGCTGATCGGTGAAGAGCCGGCGCAGTCGGCCAACCTGATCCCGGTCGTCATGGAGGCCACGCTCGGCCGCCGGCCCAAGATCCAGGTCTTCGGCGACGACTACCCGACGCCTGACGGCACCTGCATCCGCGACTACATCCACGTGAGCGACCTGGCGGATGCCCATGTGCGCGCGCTCGACTTCATGGCGCGCGAAGATCGCTCCGACATCGTCAATGTCGGCACCGGCGAGGGCACATCGGTCAAGCAGATCATCGACGTCACCGAACGCGTCAGCAGGCGCACCGTGCCGGCCGAGATCGTCGGACGCCGCGCCGGCGACCCGGTGGCGATCTACGCCGACAACACCAAGGCGCGCACCGTGCTCGGCTGGGCACCGCAGTACGGCCTCGAGGCCATCATCGCGCACGCCTGGAACTGGCACAAAAGCATTGGGTGATTTGTGTCGGACGCTTGCACACGGTCGTCGATGACTCAATCGCACATCGCACTCACACGATGTTTCTCGCCAGCTGCTGATACAGGCCGGGCTGAGCGAGGAGCGCGTCGTGCGTGCCGATCTGGACGATACGACCCCGATCGAGGACGACGATGCGGTGCGCGTGCCGGATGGTGGACAGCCGGTGCGCGACGATGAAGGTCGTGCGCCCGGCGAACAGCCGCCCAAAGGCTTCCTGCACCAGGCGTTCCGACGCGGTGTCGAGGGCCGAGGTGGCCTCATCGAGCACCAGCACGCGCGGATCGCGCAGGATGGCGCGCGCGATGGCCAGCCGCTGCTTTTGACCGCCTGAGAGCCGCGCGCCGCGTTCCCCCAGGCGCGTCTCGAGCCCGTCCGGCAACTCCTGCACGAAATCCAGGGCATTTGCGTCCTTCAGCGCCGCCCAGACACGTCGGTCGTCGATGCCGGGCGCGCCATAGGCGACGTTGTCGCGAATGCTGCCATGGAACAGGATGGTCTCCTGCGGAACGACCGAGAGCCCGCGCCGCACGCTGCGCAGGTCGAGCGTGTTCAGGTCGCGACCGTCGAGCAGCAGCCGGCCACGGCTCGGGCGCACGAAGCCGATGATCATGCTCAGCACCGTCGATTTGCCAGCGCCCGAGGGCCCGACCAGCGCAAGCACCTCGCCGGCCGCCACGTCGAGCGTGAAGTCGTGCAGCGCGGCTGCCTCACCTTCGGGATACGAAAACGACACGGCCTCGAAGCGATAGGCGCCGCGCAGGTTTGCGACCTGCAGCTTGCCGGCGTTGTGCTCCACATCCGGGCTCTCGAGCACCTCGCCGATCGAGCGCACCGACTCAAGCCCGCGCGCGATGGCGGGCAATAGTCCGATCAGGCCCAGTAGCGCATTCATGATCGATGTGAAGTACGTCGTCACCATGACGACGTCGCCCAACGTAATCGGCAGCCACTGAGTCCAGTACATGGCGGCCGCGGTCACCAGACACAGCATCGAGAACAGCTGCAGCATCACCCAGCCGGAGGCGCCGAACAGGGCATTGATGCCGTCAAGCTGCAGGCCGGCCGCGCGCACCTCCGCCAGCTGCGCGTCGGCGCGCGCGATCTCGACCTCCTCGAGCGAGTGCGCGCGCGTGACCGGCACCAGGGTCGTGATCTCGATCAGCTGCGCCGACAGCCGCTCGACCTGCCGCCGAAACTCGGCGTTGCGGCGTTCGATCGGACGCCGCAGGACGCGCACCAGCAGCACCGCCAGGGGCGCCGCGAGCAGAAAGAACACCAGAAAGCCCGGCGCCCGGATAGCCGTGATGACGATCGCGGCGGTCATGCCGGTCAGGGTCGACAACCCGGCGTCGAACAACTGGCGTGTCACCTGCTCGATGGCTTCCACGTCGCGCACCAGCTTGGATTGCAGCACTCCGGCGCTCTGGCGCGTGTAGTAACCGATCGACAGATGTTGCAGGCGGCGGACGATGGCCGAGCGCAGCCGCAGTTCGGCATTGCGCACCGCGATGCTCACCTGACGCACGTACACGACGGCCGACGGCACGTTTTGAACGATGATCACAGCCAGGATCCCGGCCGACCAGCCGAGTGCCGGCCAATCCGGCGTCGCTGACTGGCTGATCAGGTCGATGATGTGGGCCGTCATCCAGGGTAGCACCCAGACCGGGCTGTGTTTGAGGATGAAGAAGAACACCGCCAGGGCCAGGCGACCCCAATCGGGGCGAAAGATCTGTAGCAGAGTCGCGACCGGACTTGCGCCGCGATAACGGCCCTCGAGGAGATGGGTGGAGTCGACAGGCATCCGGGTATTCTACAGACAGTGGTGAGGAGGGTGGTGAGGGGTACGAGAGGCGAGGAGCGAAGGGCGTGGAGCGTAGAGCGTGAGACGTAAGGCGTGGTGCGAACCACAGTGAGCGCCTCCCATTGTTCGTGTCATCCAGAGAGTGGATGGGCGGCGCCCAAACGCCGGCGAGAAACTGCGGGAGGCCTGTGTTTCGCTGAGACCCGGTGGCGCGCTCGTAAGGGCGGCGCTTGTCGCCGCCCTATGGGTCGTGGCGAGCGCCGGACAGGCAAGGCCTACTCAGGGCCGGCACTGCATCGACCGCAGAGTCGAGCGCGTTTTGTTTCTCAGTAGCGCCCCGGGCACCTTGTGGGCCGGGCACGGTACGGGCGCGAAGGATCTCCGTTCAATGGCGTCGGCCGCGGAGGCGATGGCGAGGCGGCATGCGAGTCCGATAGGAGATCCTTCGGGCCCATACCCTTGTCGACAGGACCTGTAGGCTTCGGGCCCTCTGGATGACACGGACGATAGAGGATGCTCTTCGCTCTTCGCTCTTCGCTCTTCGCTCTTCGCTCTTCGCTCTTCGCTCTTCACTCTTCACTCTTCGTCTCACGCCCTCACGCTTCACGCGAGTGCGTTATGATCGCGTTATGAAAGAAACGCCCTATTGGTGGGATACCGTTGCCTTCCCGGCGGGTGAACAAGAGCCACCGGCCGGAGCCGTCGACGTAGCCGTGATCGGCGCCGGTATCACGGGCCTGAGCGCCGCCCTCGAACTCGCGCGGCGTGGCCTGCGCGTGGCCGTGCTCGAGACCCACACGCTCGGCTGGGGCGCCAGTTCACGCAACGGCGGTCAGGTGCTGACCGGCCTGCATGCCGCACCTGAGCACCTGATTAAGCACTACGGGCTGGACCTGGCGCGTCGGATGTTTGCGGCCTCGCTGGACGCCATCGCCGACGTCGAGCGACTGACACACGCCGAAGCCATCGACTGCGACTTCGCGCGTACCGGCCACCTGGAGGTCGCGGCCCGCGCCGGCCATTTCCCGGGCTTCATCGAGAGCGCAGCCACGCTCGAGCGCGAATTCAAGCATCGCCTGCACCTCCTCGGCAAGGAACAGGTGGCGGCCGAGCTGGGCACCGACGCCTACTTCGGCGGCATCCTCGACGAGCACAGCGCCACTGTCAACCCGGCCCGCTTCACAGCCGGGCTGGCCGAGGCGGCGCGTCGACGCGGGGCCCGGCTGTTCGACAACGCCGCCGTCGATCGCCTGGCCCGCGAGGGTGAGCGCTGGCGCGTGATCACGCGCCGTGGTGCGCTCCTGGCCGACCACGTCTTCGTCGCCACCAGCGGTTACACCGGCCCGGTCACGCCGGCACTGCAACGTCGGCTGGTGCCGTTCGGCTCTTACATCATCGCCACCGAGCCCTTGGGCCCGGATGTGCTCGAGCGGCTGCTCCCCCATCGTCGGGCCGTGTTCGACTCGAACAAATTCTTGCACTATTTCCGGCTCTCGGCCGACGGCCGGCTGCTGTTCGGCGGGCGGGCCGGCTTCTTCCCGGAGACGCCTCAGACCGTGAACGAGAGCGCGGCGATCCTGCAACGCGATCTCGCCCGCGTCTTCCCGCAAACCGCAGGCGTCGAGGTCACGCACGTGTGGGGCGGCACGCTCGACTTCGCCTTTGACGAGATGCCGCATGCCGGCGCGTTGGGCGGCCTGCACTTCGCGCTCGGCTACGCCGGCCACGGCGTGGCGCTGGCGACCTATCTGGGCCTGCGGATGGCGGCCGCCCTGGCCGGCGAGACGGTCGAGAACCCGTTCACCGAGATCCCGTTCCCGACAGCGCCGCTCGGCCTGTACGACGGCAAGCCGTGGTTTCTGCCGGCGCTCTCGGTCTATTTCCAGATGCTCGATCGGTTGAGTTGAGCCTAGCCGCTGCGCACGAGCGACACGGCGCAGGCCTGCGCCAGATCCGGCAGGAGCGGCCAGAGGTTCGCGCCCGGGCAAACAGTGGCGCCCGGCTGATAGTCGCGGTGGCCGCCCAGGCGCTCGAGCCAGAAGTCGAAGGTGAGCGCGCCCGCGAGGCGCCAGAGCGAGTCGAGCTGGGCCACCGTCGGCGTGAGGTCCTCGAAGTTGCCGAACAGGCTGACCCCGATCGACCCGGTATTGCGTCCCCCGGTATGTGCGCCGCGGGCCCCGAGCACTCGCCCCTCGTAGATCGTTCCGTCGGCTCCGATCAGGTAGTGGTAGGCGACGTCGGCGTAGCCCCGATCCTGCATGTGCAGACGTTGTATGTCGGCCGGTGTGGCATCGAAGCCGGTCGCGGTGTGGTGGACGATCAGGTCCTTGAGCGCGACGGTCAACGGCTTGTCGTAGACCAAATAGCCGTCGGGGTTGAGTTGCGCATCGTAGCGACCCTCGACCGAGCCGTCGATGTTGGCCGGGGCAGCGCCCCAACCCTCGCGCAGCACGATCGCCACGGACGGCAATCGCGGCTGGCGCTGGAACAGCCAGCTGGCGACGCCGACCACGCCGGCGCCGGCGGCCCCCAGGCCCGCCAGCCCGAGCAGAAACGCGCGGCGTGAGCGTTCAGCGGCTTCAGCGGCCTTGACCTTGCGCGAGGGCCTGCGGGCATTATCGCACTCGCCCGCAAAAAGAAAACGCCCTGCGTCGGCCCCGCCTCAGCACATCTGAGACCTGGGGCCGGCGCAGGGCTGGCGGAAGGTTCTTCCGGCGGCGATCAACTGCCGCCGGCTCACTCACCAGTCCGTGCGATCCCAATAGTGTTCCTGCTGCACCGACCACAAACGGATCGGGTCAACGACCACGGCTGGCGCCGGTTGCGGGCGCCCGACCCGATTCAGGACCTCGAGCAGTGAACGGCTGAGGCCGGCGATGGCCTCGATCAGGAGCGTGAACATGCACACACAGTAACGCGCCCCGGCCGGATTGTGCGAGCGATTTGGTTGGCGTTGGTGATAAATAGCGCAATCGATCTGGCTAACGCCGCATCACAGCCAGAGGGAATTCGACGACGGCTGTCACAATGCGCCGCGCTCGCCAGGGCTCACGCCCTAAGCGATAGAGCCACTCGAGCCCCAGGCGCTGCGCCCACTGCGGCGCGCGCACCGAGCGGCCGGCGATGAAGTCGAACGATCCACCCACCCCGATTGAGACCGGCACACCCAGGCGCGCGCGCTGAGCCGCGATCCACTTATCCTGCGCCGGCGCGCCGTACGCCACAAACAACACGTCCGGCCGGGCCGTCGTGATGAGCGCGACCAGGCGCTCGACATCCTCCGGTCGCGGGCTGCCGCTCTCGGTGCCCGCGATCGTCAGACCGGGGTGCGCGGCCTGCAGGAGCGCGGCCGTGCGCTCGGCCACGCCTGGCGCCGCGCCGAGCAGGAATACCCGCCAACCAGCCTGGGCCGCTTGGGCCGCGATCGCGCCCACCAGGTCCGAACCAGCGACCCGCTCCGGCAATCGGTCGCCCAACCAGCGGGCCGCCCACAGCAGGCCGATGCCGTCCGGGATGTTGAGGTCGGCGGCCTGCAAGACCGCGCGAAAGTCGGCGTCACGTCGGGCCGTCATCAGAAACTCGGGGTTGGGCGTGCAGATCTGGCGCGGCACGCGGGTTGCGACAGCCTCGGCCACCCAGGCCAGCGTCTCGGCCATGGTGACGGCGTGGATCGGCACCCCCAGGATCGTTACGCTGCGCATGCTCAACCCCGCTGCGCCACGGCCTCGAGCACGGCGCGCGCCCGTTTCGCCGAGGCCTCCCACGAGAAGCGTTGGATGTTGTCGTACCCGGCCTCGACCAGGCGGCGTTGCAGCTCCGGGCTACCCAGTACCGCTTCGATCCCGTCCGCCAGGTGAGACACATCTTCGGGGTCAATTTGCACCGCGCCCTCGCCTGCCACTTCGGGCAACGACGACGTCCGGCTGCAGATCACGGGTGTCCCGCACGACTGGGCCTCGAGCACCGGGAACCCAAAACCCTCGTACAACGACGGGAAGACGAAGGCCTCGGCGCCCGAATACAGGCCAGATAGATCGTCGTCGGGCACGGCGCCCAGGACGCGTACACCCTCGGCCCGCGCCGCCTGCAGGATCGGGTCCGACAACCAGCCGGGCGCACCGGCCAACACCAGTTCGAGATCCGGCCAACGCACGCGCAAGCGGGCGTGGGCCTCGATCAGGCGCACCAGGTTTTTTCGAGGCTGGAGCGTGCCGACGTGCAGCAGGTAGGGGCGCCGCAAGCCATGGCGCTCGCGCACCGGGCCGGCCTCCACACGTTGGAGCGATTCGTCGCGGCCCGGATGCACGACCTCGATCCGCGGCCCCGGGACACGATAGGTCTTGGCCAGGTCGTGGCGCGTGGCCTGCGAGTCAGCCAGGATGCGGCGCGCGATGCCGGCCGAGTGACGGGTGCTCCACTCGAGGTAACGGCGTTGTCGGGCGGGATGTGCCTGCGGGTAGAACCGATAGCCGAGGTCGTGCACCGTCACCACGCCCGGGGTCGGGCAGATCAACGGCAACGTGTGGGCGGGCACCCAGATGACATCGGGTTTGTCCTGTGCCAACGCGCGCGCCAGGCCAACGTGGGTCCACAAACGCGGCAGCCCGACGATCCGCACCCGCAGGCGATTGCTGGGGTGCGGCAGGCCGAACAGGCCGACCGGCGGTGCCTCGCGCAGATAGAGCGTGTAGGTGTGGCCGGCTTCCTGCGCCAGCAGGGCGCGGATCATGCTCAGGGCGTAGCGCTCGGTGCCGGTCCGTTGAGCGGCTGTCGTGCGGCTGGCATCGATCGCAAGATGCATCGCCAGGTTTCCTGAGTTTTCGGGACGCCCTCAGGACGCCGGCGCGCCCAGGGCGAAACGCTCGATGGCGACGGCCGCGCCATCTTCGAGCACGGTGGGCGCGATCCAGTCGGCTGCGGCGCGGGCCCGCGGAGAGGCGTTGCCCATGGCTACGCCCGTCCCGGCCCAGGCCAACATCTCGACGTCGTTGTCGTTGTCACCGATGGTCAACACATCGCCAGGATCGATGCCCAGCTCGCCGGTCAGCCAGGCCAGCCCGACCGCCTTGTTGATGCCGCGGGCCAGTCCTTCGATCAGGTAAGGGCTGGAGGCCACGATCTCGACCGCAAAACCCGACGCCGCGACAGCGGCGCGCAGATCGGCCATCACAGCCTCGGCTTCAGAAGGATGCCGAAGCGCGATCAGGAACTTGTGCGGATGCTCGGGCATGTCCTCCATGAAGCTGTCGATGCCACGGCGGTTGGAGAGACGGTAGATCTCTTTGACCGGATCCACCGAGTCGATCTGGTTGGAGTGATACACGAACTCGCGCGACTCGAAGTGAAGGTCCCAGTCGCGTTCGGCCGCCAGTTCGACAACCCAGGCTTTCACGCCGTCGGGCAGGAAGGTTTCATGCAGGATCTTTCGCGCGACGTAATCGTAGATCTGGGCGCCTTGCATGCAGACCAGCGGCGCGGTCAGGTCGAGGCTGGCCGCGAACTGGTCGGTCGGGACGGCGCCGCGCCCGGTCGCCAGCGTCACAACTATGCCGCGCGCCAGGGCCGCCCGCACGGCTGTCTTCACCCGCGGTGCGATGGTCAGGTCGGGGAGCACCAGGGTGCCGTCGATGTCCAGTGCAATCAGTTTCGTCATGGGGATCTTTTTGGGCCTCAGCGGTCTCGTCCGGCCGAGGGATTCTCGAGTGTATCAGACGCCGCCGCCCTCCGCGTGGGCAGTCCAGGGCAATCGCATCTCAAATGGAACAGTGAGAAATGGGCAACGTATTTCGTAACTGTTCAGCCCTGTTGGGAGAAGACTGGCGAAAGAGGAGGGGGTGCGAGGGGCGGGGCTCCACCCCGACCCTCGCACCCCCTCCTCTTTCGCCCAACGTCCTGCTGGCTGAGCAGTGCGACAATCTCACGTTCGAGAAAGGTAAGGCAAAGGCCGCACCTGGACAACCCGATCGAGCCCGGCCAGGTCGCGCACGATCTCGATTGCGGCGCCCGGGAACGCCGATGCGCACAGGGCCGCCACAGCCGGACCCTGGCGGGCCTCGATCTCGAGCAGCAACCCACCCTGGGCAGCGAGCACGGTCACGGCTTGCGCCACCAGGCGGCGGATCAAGTCGAGGCCGTCCGGGCCGCCGTCCAGCGCCAGACGTGGCTCATGCCGGCTGACGTCCAATGCCGCCAGGTCGGCAGCCGGGATGTACGGCAGGTTGGCGCAGATCAGGTCGGCGGCTTCAGGCGCCGGATCCAGCAGATCCTGCTGCCGGAAGCTCACCCGTTCGCCCACGCCCAGGCGCTCGGCATTGCGCCGGGCCACGGTCAACGCCGCCGGTGAGACGTCGAGCGCGGTCACGTGCGCCAACGGGCGACGCGCCGCGAGCGTCACGGCGATGATGCCCGAGCCGGTGCCGACGTCGACGACATGGACGGGTCCGGCGCCCAGCACGGCCAGCGCCCGCTCGACCAGGAGCTCGGTCTCGGGCCGCGGCACGAGCACATCGGGCGTGACCTCGAAGTCGAGCCCGAAGAACTCGCGCTGCCCGGTGAGATACGCCAGCGGCTCGCCGTTGGCCGCCCGCCCGACCAGGGCCTCGAAGCGCGCGCGCTCGGCCTCGCCCAGGTCGCGTTCCAAACGCGCCAGCACCTGCGCCCGGCTCAGGCCAAGCACGTGCCCCAGCAGGACCTCGGCCGTCAGGCGCGCGTGGTCCACCCCGCCCGCGCGGATCCGGGCCACGGCGTCGCGAAGGTGATCGCTCAGCATCATGTTCGAAAGGGGGGGCGTGCGGTCGGCACTGCCTCAGTCGTCGTTGTCGGATGCTGTCGGCAGCAGTTCACCGGTCAGCTTGGCCGCCTGTTCACGCGCCGCCAGTTCATCGATGAAGCCGTCGAGATCGCCGTCCAGCACGACCGGCAGGTTGTAATTTGACATCCCGATCCGATGGTCCGTGACGCGCGACTGCGGGAAGTTGTAGGTGCGGATCTTCTCGCTGCGCTCGCCGGTGCCGACCTGAGCCTTGCGCTCGGCGGCCTCGGCCCGCTGGCGCTTGTCGACCTCCTGCTCATACAGACGCGAGCGTAGCACGGTCATGGCGCGCATCCGATTCTGGGAGAGCGAGCGCTCGTCTTCGCAGGTCACCACCAGGCCGGTCGGCTTGTGCGTGATGCGGATCGCTGTCGCGTTCTTCTGAACGTTCTGACCGCCGGCCGACGAAGCGCGATAGGTCTGGATCTCGATATCGCGATCGGGCACGTCGATCTCGACCTCGTCCATCTCGGCCAGCACCGCCACGGTCGCGGTCGAGGTGTGGATGCGCCCGGCCGACTCGGTCAGGGGCACGCGCTGCACGCGATGCACACCGGACTCGTATTTGAGCCGTGAGTAGGCGCCCTTGCCGCGCACCTCGAAGGTCACTTCCTTGTAACCGCCGACGCCGGTGGCGTTGGCGTACACGATCTCGGTCTTCCAGCCGCGGTCCTCGGCATAGCGCGTGTACATCCGGAACAGATCCGCCGCGAAGATGCCGGCCTCCTCGCCGCCGGTGCCGGCGCGGATCTCGAAGATCACGCTCTTCTCGTCACGCGGATCGCGGGGGACCAGCAGGAGCTTGAGCTGCGCCTCGAGCTCGGCCTGACGCCCCTCGAGCGTGCGGATCTCATCAGCGGCCATCTCGCCCATCGCCGGGTCCGAAAGCAGCTCGCGCGCGCCAGCCAGGTCGCGCAGCACGCCCTGATATTCGCGGTAGGCGTTGACGATCGGCTCGCTCTCGGCGCGTTCACGCGCAAGATCCGCGATCTTGGAGAAGTCGCCGGCGCCCTCGGCCATCATGCGATTGAGTTCTTCGAACCGGGCTTCGATCCCGGCCAGCTTGTCGAGCATGGTCGTTCCTGTCTCTGTCGCAAACAAAACGGGACGCCCGTTTCGCCGGGCGTCCCATCAGACGCAGTTCATGCTGCACGGGCCAAACGTCAATTATACAGCTTTGAGGTGAGCCTCCGGCAGGCCGTCCAGGCGATAGCCGTAGCCGCGCACGGTGCAGATCAACGCCGGATGAGCGGGGTCGGCCTCGAGCTTCTGACGCAACAGAAACACATAGCGCCGGACGCCGCCGGTCTCGGCCGGCTTGTAATCACCCCAGACGTCACGGTTCAGATCCTCTTCCGACACGGCCTGCCCGGCGTGGCTCAGGAGCGCCTCGAGCAGCCGAAACTCGGTCGCGGTCAGCGCCACCGGCCGGCCGGCGCGGGTCACGGCGCGGCGATCAAGATCGACCGCCACCTCACCCAGGTGGTGTACCCGGTCGGAAGCCGGCGCCGTCGGGCGCGCCCGGGCCAGGATGGCCCGGATCCGCGCGGTCAGCTCGGCGAAGCTGAACGGCTTGGTGACGTAGTCGTCGACGCCGACCCGAAAACCACGCAGCTTGTCGGCCTCGTCGTTCTTGGCGGTCAGCAGGATGATCGGCACGTCGGTCAGTTCGCGCAGGCGCGCGCTGGCCTCGAAGCCGTCCATGCCCGGCATCATCACGTCCATCACGACCAGGGCCGGGCGCTGCTGGTAAGCCTGCTTGAGGGCTTCGACGCCGCTGGCGGCCAGACCGACCGAAAACGACTCAGCCGTCAGATAGTCGCCCAGCAAACGGCGCAAAGTCGGGTCGTCGTCCACCAACAGGATGTGCTCAGTCGTCATCGGCTACCTCCGCGATCGGCAGCGTGAATGCAAAAACCGCGCCGCGCTCGCTCGGCTCCAACGCCACGTCGCTGTTCATCGCGCGCAACAGCTGGCGCACCATGTGCAGCCCAAGGCCGTGGCCGTAGACATCCCGGTCGTCGCCGGTGTGCAGACGCTCGAATCGCTCGAAGACGCTGGCGCGGCGATCGGCCGGGATGCCCGGGCCCTCATCGCTGACCCGCACCCGCACGGCTGTCGCCGATACCGGCTCGGCCCGGACCTCGATCGTGCCCTCGGGCGCGTACTTCTGGGCGTTGTCGATCAAATGGAAGAAGACGCTGGCCAGCGCCCGGTCATCGGCCAGCACCAGCGGCAGTCCCTCCGGCATCGTCAGACGCAGACGCGCCTCGGCTGATTGACCGGCGAAGGCCGCGGCCCGCAAGCGGCTCACCACATCGAGCAGGTCGAGTGGGGCCGGGTTGAGCCGCAATCGGCCGGCCTCCAGCGCCGACAGATCCAGGATGGTCTCGACAAAGCCCGTCAGGCGCCGCACCTCCGCCTGCACCAGCAGCAGGTGGTCGCGTGTCGCGGTCTCCAGTTGACCGCGCGTCAGCACCAGTTCGAGCCCGCCGTTCAGATTGGTGAGCGGGGCGCGGAGCTCATGCGATACCAGGGACACGAAGTCCGATTTCAGTTCGTCCAGCTTGTGCAGCTGGGCATTCTGCGCCGCGAGCTGATCAAGCGCGTCGCTCAGCACCCGGGTCTTATCGGCCACCCGCTGCTCGAGATCCTGATTGAGCGCCGCCAGCTCGGCCCGGGCGGCTGCGGCGCGCGTGACCGCGCTCTGCAGTTCGGCCTGTTGGCGCTTCTGCGGTGCCAGATCGTGGGCGGTGCCGGCCAGCAGCAGGACATCGGCGTCGAGCGGCCGCAACACCAACGAGAACGTCGTTGCGGACTCGGCCAAGTCGTCCAGCCGGCGGCGCAGGAGCACGACCTCGCCGCTCCAACCGGCCTCGAGCACCAGTGGTGTGAAACCTCCGACCGGCCGGGCCAGCGTCAGCGGGCGGCCGGCGCGCTGGAGCCAATCGAAGAGCGACGTGCCGACGACCTGGAGGTCATCGGTCAGGCCAAGCGCGCGCACGAGGGCCGGGTTGGCCAGTCGGATCCGTCCGCTCGCATCGCAGATGAAAGCCGGGTCGCCGGCCCCCTCGACCAGTTGGGCATAGCCGCGCAGCTCATGCTCACCGGCGGCAACGCCCTGCCGGGCCACGAAGACCAGCGCGAGCAGGCACGCGATCGTCACCCCCCCGAAGTCGGGCACGCCGGCCACGCGCCAATCCACAATCACATACCAGAGCAGAGCCAGGACGGCGACCAGGGGAGCGTAGCGGCGAACGAGCAACGCGCTGCGCCGCCGCAGACGCGTAGAGTGTTTGAGGCCGAGCCAGCCGGGCAGTGGCGGAGCGACCGCCTCCAGGCACAGGAGGGCCCCGGCCCCCCAGCGCGCCAGTGCCGGCAGGCCGCTTCCGCCAGGCGTACGTTGGTCCAGGAACGTGAACCCCAGATCCGCCAGCGCCCACAGCAGGAGCGCCGGGGCCGCCCACCCCAGGGCCTGCGGCCGGCCGGCGTGGATCACGCCGGCGACGAGCAGGCTGATCAGCAGTGTGAGGCCGAGGGCCGCGCAGGCGACCAGCCAGAGCGTGAGCCCGGGCGCTGCACTGAGGCCGGCCCACAGCGGCGCCAGGAGCGAGCGCCAGCCCAGTACGGCGCCGACCCCGGCCAGCACGATCACGTCCAGGATGGTGCGCAGTCGGCCGAAGCGTTCGTCGGGGCTCCAGACCTGCTGGATCACGCCGGCCTGCGCGAGGAGCAGGCCGGTCAGCGCCAGGACGTCGGCCAGGGTCGCGCCCGCGGACGGTTCCGAACGAAGCGTCAGGCCGATCGCCTCAGCGGCCGCCCCGAACAGGGCAGCTGCCCCCCACAGCGCGCGACTGCTGGGCACACGTCCGTCGACGCGCCCGCGGAACAACATCAGGGCAGCCAGCCCCAGGGCGAGGCCGGCACCCACGTGCCCGAGCCAGGCGGCCGGGCCAAACGCACCAGCCAGGGCGAGCGCCCCGCCAACCCCTAACGCGACCAGGCCCCAGGAGCGGTGTCCTGCGGCCGGGGCGGCGGGCAGCGGCGTCACAGTGGTGCGCATCTCTTGAAAAGGCCGAGCCCGGCCTGAGCATCAGGCCGGGCTCGATTGCGAAACCGAGACGACTAGGGCGGCGGTGTCGGCGTGTTCATGTAACCGCCGGTGCAGTACAGCAGCGCTTCAGGCGAGCCGTCCGGATACGGACAGACCATCGGTGTCACAGTCCGGGTCGGCGTCCGGGTCGGCGTCCGGGTCGGCGTCATCGTGATGTTGAGCGTCGCCGTCGGCGTGGCCGTGCGGGTCGCCGTGGCCGTCGGCGAAGCCGTCGGTGTCAGCGTCTTCGTCGGCGTGGCCGTCCGGGTGGCCGTGCTGGTCGGCGTGCGCGTGATCGTCGGCGTGGCCGTCCGGGTCGGCGTCAGCGTGATCGTCGACGTGCTGGTCGGCGTGCGTGTGACGGTCGGCGTGAAGGTGCGCGTCGGCGTCAGCGTGATCGTGCGGGTCGGCGTGGCCGTGCGCGTGGCCGTCCGGGTCGGCGTCAGCGTGATCGTCGGCGTGCGGGTCGGCGTGCGCGTGATCGTCGGCGTGAAGGTGCGCGTCGGCGTCAACGTGATCGTCGGCGTCCGCGTGATCGTGCGGGTCGGCGTGGGCGTCCGAGTCGGCGTCCGAGTCGGCGTCTGCGTGATCGTCGGCGTGAGCGTCCGCGTCGGGGTCAGCGTGCGCGTGGACGTGCTGGTCGGCGTGCGCGTGATCGTCGGGGTCGGCGTGATCGTGCGCGTCAACGTGCGGGTCGGCGTCTGCGTGATCGTCGCCGTGGCGGTGGCCGTGCGCGTGTTGGTGGGCGTGCGCGACGACGTCCGGGTCAGAGTCGGTGTAAGCGTGCGGGTCGGCGTCGCGGTCGGGAAGCCCGTGATCTGGTACAGGTAGGTTTGCGGGATGACGCCGCTCGGGTAGGTGAAACTCTCCGACGGTTGGCGCCAGGCCAGCGAGATGTTGTCGCCGCCACTGCCTTCCTTGTAGATCCCTTCGATGTAGTAGTAACCGGCCTGGAGCGAAAGAGCCGACGACTGTTGCGCCGGATACGTGTTCCAGGTGTTGGCGTTGGTCCAGCCCGGCACCGTTGCGTACTCGTTCAGGCCGAGGGCGTTGACGTAGGCGTTGGTGCGGATGGCCGCCAGGTTGGAGCCCAGGTAGCCGGACATCTGGAACGAGCCCTGGTCGTCGCTGGCAATCCAGAAGGTGTAATCGCCCGGCATCGGCACGCACAGGATGGCGCGCAGCTTGCCGCCGAAGCTGTCGTCGCGATTGGTGGGGCCGGCGGCAGAGGCCCTCGTTTCGCGAAGCACCGGGTTGTCGGGGTAAGTCGGGTCGATCAGCAGGTCATTGACCGCCGAGCCCGAGATCGGGTCACCGAAGGCGGCGCCGCCGAAGGCCTCGTAGATCGCGCCATCGCCCGCGCACGGGAAGGGTGTCGGGGTCTGGGTGACGGTCGGCGTCGGGGTCACCGTCGCCGATTGGGTCGGCGTCGGCGTTTCGGTCGAGGTCGACGTGGCCGTAGCCGTATGGGTATGTGGGATGAACACGCAGTTCGGGCAGGCGTTCGGGCCGCCGGGGAGCACCACTTCGCGCGACTTGCGGAACGACTCCACCACGCCTTCGCGGCGCGCGGTCAGGCGGATCTTGGGCCAGACCGAGTTCAGGAACGGCGTGATGATCGGGTGCTGGTAGGTCACCTCGACCACCACCGACTGGCCCGGATCGCCGGGGTGATCGAGGAAGACATCGGTGCCGTTGCTCAAGCGATTGACGCAGCGGCGCGGGTATGCGTCGGGGCCGTCGCCAGGGGTCTGATCAGCGGCCGGATACACGACGGTTTCGTCGTACTCCCGGGCCGAACTACAGATCGTGACATCGAAGTAGCCCGGCGCTGACGGGTCGCCAAACACGCTGGTCGCCGGAGAAAACGAGCCGATGCCGGGAGCGTTCAGGGAGCCCTGATAGTTCTTGCTGACGCCGATGTTGGCGTTGACGAGCGCGCCGGCCAGCTGGGTGGTGAGCGTGCCGGAAACCGTGTCGGTCATCTGGCCCTGGGTCACCAGCGCGCCGGCCAGTATCTCGTCGTAGATCGAGCGCAGGCGGGCGTAGTTTTGGAGGGCCGAGGTCTTGTCCTCGCCGTCGGTCACGCTGCGCGGGATCTCGCAGTCGTACATCTCGTCGTTGGCGCCGATGACGGCGTTGTAGGCCACGTCCTCGGAGGAATTCGGCACCAGACCCGAGCCCGGCCCGATCGCATCGGCGTTGTGGTCGAGATAGAACTGCAGGGCTTCGTAGCAATAGTCGCGCACGGACTGGGTCGTGTCGTCGCGATAGCCGCCAGTGATGGCGTAGCGCACGCCCCAGCGGGCGGCGTTCTGCACGGCCAACCAGGCCGCGAAGATCCGCGAGAACTCGATGATGCCGAAGATCAAAGCCAGCAGGAGCGGCGTGATAAGCGCGAACTCCAGCAGGCCCTGGCCTCGGATCTTGCGGTCGCGCAGTTGTTTGAACGACATAGTCTGTGCCTTTCCCTGGCTCAGCGGGTCAACCGCGTGTACAGTTTCGACGCGATGTCTTCGAACACCGGTCCGAGGGCGCCGGCGTCGGGCGCGTAGTAATAGTTGCCGCAACTGGCCAGCGGCGGCGCGCTTTGGTCGGCGCACGGATCGGTGTTCCGATCGCCGTCATCGCCGACCGCCGCCATGTAGCGCAGCACGTTCTCGCCGATGCGCGGCGGGATGCCGATCGCGCGGCCAAAGCCGATCGAATAGATCACGATGTTGCCGCCGATCCTGGGCTCGTTGTCGTTGTAGTCGTTCGCGGCAGGCCAGGGCCAGGCGCCGTTCGCGCCGCACGTCCCCAGACCGGCATTGCAGGTGATGGTCAGGGCGGCGAAATCGATCATGTCCTTGGCGTAGTCGACCGTGTCGTACGCGTACACGAACTCCAGGCCGTTGCTGACCGGGAGCGCCTCCGGCGCGGGCGCGACCGACGAGGCCGAAGCGATGCCGCTGTCGCCGACCCAAAGGGCGCCGGGCGGACACAGGCTTTGTCCGCCGTCGGCCGCCGGGTGATACGGGCCACACAGGCGCAGATCGGGGTTGCGCACTTCGTTCTCACGGGTGGAGAACCCGTTGTCGATGTACGTGTCGGTGTAATCGCCGTCGCCGTTCTGGTCGAAGCCGGGCATCTGACAGGCCGGCTTGGTCCACAGACCGGTGCCGAGGTCGCCGGGGCAGAAGCCGTTCTGGAAGGCGACATCCAGGCCCGACGCCGCCAGGCCGCTGGCGCCGGTATAGATATCGGGGACGTCCGCCACGTTGACGTAGCCGTCCGACAGGAACACGATCACCCACAGCGCTTCGGGGCGACCGCTGGCCTTGAGGATGTTGGACGCCACCCGGATGCCGCAGCCGACGCAGCCGGCGAAGGTCGAGTAGTTCGGGTTCGGCGACTCGTCCGCGCAACCGGCCGGGATCGCGGTGTTGCTGCCGCCGTTGCACAGGATGCTGAGCGGGTTGTAGCTGAAGATGCCGCCGAGTTGAACGCCGGAGGCGCTGTCGCGCAGGGTCAGGTTGTCGATCGCGGCATACACGCCGGAGGAGTCGGTCGAGCCGGTGGCGCGCGCGCCGAGGTTGGCCGACAGACCGGAGTAGATCGTCGATTGGAAGTCGTAGCCGACGACCGCGACCCGGTCGTAGCCGGCGTACATCGTGTCCACCAGACGCTTGGCGGCCTGTTTGGCGTCCCACAGCGGGCGACACTTATCCGAGCCGTCCTCGGGGTTTTTGCCGGCCGCGGAGCCGGCGGAGCCGTTGCAGCCCTCGTACGTTTGGCTGCTGGCCGGGTCGGTGTGCGTCCCGGCATCGGGATCGAAGTAGGCGTTGTAGCACAGGTCGTTGCCCGTGAACGGGCTGGTGCCGCAGCCCAGGTCGGTCGTCTGCGCGAACAACTCGTTGGTGTTGAACACCACCACCAGGTCGATCGAAGCCGCCTCGGAGACCGCGTTGGTCGTCAGGGTGGTGCTTTGGAACCCGATGATCTGCATGAAGAAGAACCGCACCGTCAGCGTGCCTTCGACCCGCAACTGCTTGCGCGGGATCTGGTCGTTGCCGGCGCACAGGTTGAGCGACACGGGATCCGACACCGCGACCGCCGGTCCGTCGATGGCCGAGCTCGCCGTGTGCTCGAAGACATAGCGGTTGGTGGTCGTGGCGCTGCCCGGCTGGCACTGATCGACCTGCACGCGCTCGACCGCGGTCAGATCCTTGTCGAGGTTGAAGCGGATGTAGTCGACGGCGAAGCGCCCGACCTTCTCGAAATCCTGACCTTCCCGGATCTGCGTGGCGGCTGCGATCGCGGCCGAGTCGACGGCGCGGCGCAGATAGGCCTGATTGATGATCAGGACGCCGAAGTCGATCATCAAACCGACGATCAGGATGAGCACGAACGACGCGCCCGCCATGATGACGACGGCCTGGCCCTGATGGCGGCCGTCCTGCGAAAGGCGGCGCCACAGGCGACCGGCCGAGCCGGTCGAAAGACGGTGGGGTGCGGTGCGGAATTGCATCGTCAGTGTCCTTATTCGCCTTACGGGTTGACCGTCACCGGCGGGGCCGTACAGATGCTGCCGCCCGAGCCGTTGTCCCAGACGGTCGCGAGGGTGTACGCACCCGTGCCCGCCACGTTGTAGTTGAAGCGCAGTTGCAGCGGCTGGATCGTGCCCGGGATGATGCTCCGGAACGTGCTGATCCATTGCGTGCTCAAGATCGTCAAAGGACTGGCGTTCGAGGTCGCCGCCCAGATGATGTTGGCCGAGTTACGCAGGCTAACCGTCTGGATGATGCGGGTGCCGTCGGCCGGCCAGGTCAGGGTGATCTCGCGCAGATAGCGATCGATGGCAGGCTGCGGCGAGCTTTGCGACACGTCCGGCGGGTTGGTGAACAGCACCTGCACGCCCTGCGGGTTCGTGGCGATGTCGGGCATCCCGGTCACGCACATAAACTTGGCCTTGGGCGAGGTCGTGGTGATTGCCACCGGCACCGGGTTCGACGGGCTGAGGATGGTGGTCGCGGTCAGATCGATATTGCTGCCGATCGTGGCCGAGTGCACCGTGAACTCGTACACGCCCGCGGCAACCTCGCCGTTGAATGTGGTCGTGTCGGCCGCACCACGGACCGAGGTCAGCGTCACCGCGCGGCCGCTGAGCGGTTGATCGGCGCAGTTCTTGAGCGTGACCTGCACGACCAGCGTGTCCTCATCGTCGGACCAGGCCGTGTACTGGTTGCCGACGAACTCGATGGTCGAGGCCAGGACGCTGACGGCCTGCGGGTTGCACACATCGGTGGGCGTGGCCGTAGGCGTCAGGGTCGGGGAGCCGGTGGCGGTCGCCGTGGGCCCACCTGGAGGCACCGGCGTGTTCGTCGGCGTCTCGGTCGGCGTCGGCGTCGGCGTCGGCGTGGGCGTCGGCGTCGGTGTTGGAGTCGGGGTCGGCGTCGGGCGCGGCTCGCCGGCCGGGATCGGCACGATGGTGTAGGTGTAGAACGTCCAGAAGCGCTCCGGGAAGAGCGCGAACCAGGGCAGATCGAGCGTGAAATCGTAGGTGTAGTACATCTCGACCAGCAGGATG
>JAEURK010000051.1 GCA_016789175.1 Anaerolineales bacterium | reverse complement strand
AGTGCGCCTGAGCCGTTCACGCTGACGGTGCGGCGCTTCGCTTTCCCGGGCTGGGAAGCCAGCCTCGCTGACCGCCCCGCCCCGATCACGATCAGCGATCCCGAAGGCTTCATCCGCATCGATCTCCCAGCCGGCGCGTCGCACCTGAAACTGGCCCGTAACGCCACGCCGATCGAATGGGCCGCCTGGGCCATCACCGGTCTGGCCGGCTTGAGCCTGGGGTTGAGCCGATGGTTCCTGGCGCCCGCGACAATGGCTCGCCGGCCCGAGGCCCGGCACACCCCGGTCGGCGTGCCGATCGGCTTAACCCTGGTCGCGGTGCTGGGCGTAGGGGTGTGGATCAGCCAACCGGTCCCCTCGATCCAGGTGCCGGCCGAACCGGCACTGGCGCGGCTGGGCGATGCGATCGAACTTGTCAGCGCCGACGTCAGCGCCACACAGGTCACGGCGGGCGAGACCGTGTCGCTAACGCTGACCTGGCGCAGCATCGCGCCGGCGCCGCGGGACCTGAGCGTGTTCGTGCACGTCCTCGCCGCCGACGGCACCGTTGTGGCGCAATCGGATAAGATACGGCCTGTCGTGGCCTGGCCGACCGACCGCTGGCCTATCGGCCGTAGCTTCACCGATCAGCACCTCCTGACGTTTCCGGCGGACCTCCCGCCCGGACAGCTCCGGGTCGTTGCTGGCCTGTGGGATCGGCTGACCGGCATGCGACTGCCGATTGAAGGCTCGCCGGATGGCCTGGCGACGATCGCCGAACTATGGATGTCTTCACCCGACTAGATGTGTTGGCGCACACGCCTGCCGGACGCCGCTGGGCGTTGGGGCTGATTCTGTTTCTCCATGTCGCGTTGGGCATCGGGTACAGCCTGGTCACTCCGATCTTCGAACCGCCGGACGAGGAGAACCACTATCTCTTTGTGCGCTATCTACAACTCAACCGCGCGCTGCCGATCCAGGGCCTCGACCGCGACGGGCCGCGCGGTCATCATCCACCACTGTATTTCGTTTTGGCCGCCGCGATGACGGCCTGGGTCCCGATCGAGGGCGGCGCCGAACGGATCGATATGGCGCTCAATCCGTACGTGTACTATCGCTACGGTGACCCTGCGATCGAAAACAAGGCCAAGTACATTCACTTCACCGACGCCGAGCGCTGGCCGTATTCCGGGCAGGCGTTGGCCGTGCACGTCATGCGCCTGCTCTCGGTCGCGCTCTCGACCGGCGCCGTGGTCTTTACCTATCAGGCCGCCCGCAATTGGCGTCCGGAACAGCCGACCTTTGCGTTGTTGGCGGCGGCCCTCCTGGGTTTTAACACGACTGTGCTTTTCATGAGCGGCAGCGTGCAGAACAGCACTGCCGCGCTGACGAGCGGTGCTGCCATCTTGTGGGCACTCGGTCGGGGCGTGCGCTGGGGATTTACCCTGCGCCGTTGGCTGGTGGTCGGGCTGACCCTTGCGATCGGGATCCTGTTTCAGACCAGCGCCCTGACGTTGACCGTCATCATCGGGCTGGCGGGCCTGGCCGAGCTCTGGCGCCAGCGCCGCCGACCGGTTGCGGTCTTCTTTGAAGGCGTGGTCGGCGTCGGCGGGCCGGTGTTCGTATTGGTCGGCTGGTGGTTCTGGCGCAATCAAACGCTTTATGGCGACTGGTCCGCCAACAACACCATCGCGGCGATGTGGACCTATGGCCCGATCATGCCCTTCCTGCAGGCCTGGTACCTGATCGGCACCGGCATCGTCGGTCGGGTTGGGCAAGGGATGATGATCGACTTCGCGGATGGCGTCTACTGGGCGGCCGCGATCGTCGGCGCTGTTTCCCTCGCAGGTCTCGGGCGGCGCGCCCGGCCCGTGCTGACCGCTCTGCGCGCGGCGATCGACTGGCCCGCCCGACTGGATGCGTTGCTCACGCCCGGCCGGCTGAACGTGCTTCTGCATGCCGCGGCCGTGCCGGTCGTGACGGCGTCGCTGTTCTACTACATGTACTGCTGCATCCACGGCCTGCATGGCCGCTACGCGTTCACGATCTTCCCCTCACTGGCCTGCTTGCTGGCGTTCGGGCTGCTCGAGTGGGTGCGCTCGACCCACCTTGCGCGAGTGGCGGCC
>JAEURK010000239.1 GCA_016789175.1 Anaerolineales bacterium | reverse complement strand
AGCCCCGACCCTCGCACCCCTCGCTTCTCGCCATTCTTCTCCCAACCGGGCTGAACAGTTACGAGCTGAATCGAATGGGCACGAACGATCCCCATTCGTGAGAATTCGTGGCAAAGAAACCGGTCCTCGCGCATAAGTGCGATAGCCCTGACGCGTGGAGCGTCCTCCCGCTCGTCCGCTAAAATAGGCGGCATGCGTCCCAAGCGTGCTCTCGAATCTTTTGTCGCCGCCCTGACCCCGTCAGAGCGCAAGCTGTGGCGTGGTCTGACCACGCCGATCAAGATCCAGACCTTTCTCGACACGATCCCGTACACGGGCGAGGAGCGCTACCGCTGCCCGTTGACGTTTCTGCGCGACGGCACCGGGCACTGCTTCGACGGCGCGCTGTTCGCGGCCGCGGCGTTGCGCGCGCTCGGCTACCCGCCGCTGTGGGTTGACCTGATCCCGGGCGACGACGACGATCACATCCTGGCGGTCTTTCAACGCAACGGCTGCTGGGGCGCTGTGGCGAAGTCGAACTTCAGCGGGCTGCGCTATCGCGAGCCGGTCTATCGCAGTCTGCGCGAGCTGGCGATGAGCTACTTTGAGGATTACTTCAGCCTGACCCGCAAGCGCTCGCTGCGCGGTTACACCCGCCCGCTCAACCTGGCGACCTTCGATCGCCTCGACTGGATGACCTCAGACGATGGGCTCGACGATATCGGCGTCGCTCTGGGCGAGATCAAGTCGTACAAGTTGCTCACGCCCGCCCAGGTGCGCGCGCTCAACCCGCTCGACGAGCGCTCGTTCAACGCCGGCGCCTATGGCGCGGACCTGGACGAGTCGTACATGCCCGAGGCCTGACGGGGCGATGGCTCAACGCACACGGGGCCGGGCGACGTCGTCGCCCGGCCCCGTGTGCGTTGTCGACCGAGTGCGTCAGCTGCGAACTTCGACGATCAGCTCGACCTCGACCGCGTAGTTGTACGGGATCGTCATGCCGACTGCGCTGCGCGCGTGCCGGCCGGCTTCGCCGAAAACCTCAAGCAAGAAATCGCTGCAGCCGTGGATCACATCCGGCGTGGCGTCGAAGCCGGCCGCGACGTTGACCATGCCGAGCACCTTCACCACGCGCACGACGTTGTCGAGCGATCCAACCAGGCTCTTGACGGCTTTTAGCGCCGCCAGCGTGGCCAGCCGGGCGGCCTGATAGCCGTCTTCGACTGAGAGATCCTGCCCGACCTTCCCCTTGATCTCCTCACCGTCCCAGGCGCTGACCGCGCCGGCGGTGTAGACCAGATTGCCGGTGCGCACGGCGCGCATGAAGCGCCCGCTGCTCAATTCCCCGGTGTCGACGGTATATCCCAAGGCGGTGAGTTTGGCTTCGTAGGACATAGCCCTATTGTAGTGACTCCTTTGATAATGTCTTGATCCCTTTATTGATTGGAATTTGCCGTGTCAACGGCCCGCGTCAGCGCGGCCCAGGCCCGGGACACATCGTCCGCCGTCGTGCGCCAATTCGAAAACGCCGCGCGGATCGCCGGTCGACCGGCATAGACCGTGGGCGTCAGGAAGACCTCGCCGCCATCGCGCAGGCGTTGGAGGAGCGCCGCGACCCGCTCCGCCGTGACCTCTCCCGTCGGCGTGAAGCAGACGACGTTCAACCGCACGGGCGCCAGTAATTCGAAGTCCGCCGAATCGGCCAGCCGCCGGCCGAGGTCCTGCGCCAGCGCACAGCAGCGCTCGACGATATCGCGGTAGCCGGCGGCGCCATAGGCCTTGAGCGTGAACCAGGCCGGCAGCGCCCGCCAGCGGCGCGAGTTCTCGGGCGTGAGATGCAGGGCATCCGGATCGTCGCCCAGCGCGCCCAGATAGGCGGCGCTGTTTTGAAAGACCTGCGCTTGCAGGTCCTTGTGGCGCGTGAACTGCATGGCGCTGTCATAGGGGACGTTCAGCCATTTGTGGGCGTCGACGCATAGCGAGTCGGCCGCGTCGAGCCCGGTCACCAGATGGGCGTGCCCCGGCGCGCAGGCCGCGAACCCGCCGAAGGCCGCGTCGATGTGCAGCCAAAACGGGTAACGCTCGCGCAGGGCCGCGATCGCGGCCAGGTCGTCGAAATCTCCGGTGTTGACGGTGCCGGCGTTCGCCACCACGATCGCGGGCCGGCCGGCGAGCGCGGCCAGGCGGTCCTCCAGCGCGGCGAGGTCGACCGACTCGCGGCCGGGCCGGGCGGGCACCGCCTGAAGCGCGGCGCGGCCGAGGCCGATGATGCTCAGTGCTTTGGAGATCGACGCGTGCGCGACGCCGCTGAACACAGGCGTCGAAGGGAGGGCGCCGACACCCTGCACCGCGACATCGATGCCCAGCTGTGCGCCGACCCATTGGCGGCCGAGGGCAAGCCCGACGACGTTGCTGAGCGTGGCCCCGGAGACGAACAGGCCGTTGTGGGCGTCGGAGAGACCGAGCAGGTCGCGCAGCAGGGTGATGGCTTCGCGCTCGACCTGAGCCGTGGCGGGCTCGGTCTTGCCGGCGGCGTTTTGATCGTAGGCGCTCGCCAGCCAATCGCCGACCAGCGCGGCCGGGGTGCTACCGCCGGTGACGAAGCCCCAGTAGCGTGGACCGGCGCTGCCGGTCAGACCCGCCGCAAAGCGAGTCTGGAATTCTTCCAATGCCGCGCGCGCGCCAACCCCGTCGGCCGAGAGGCGGTGAGGCGCTTCGGAGTGCGAGCCGCGGCCGACAGGGTGCCGGGATAGGCCGGCCAGATGCCCGGCGGCAGTGTCGCGCGCCAGCGCCAACAGGGCATCCAGCCCGGCGTGATCGGCCGAGAGAACAGGGTGCATGGGTCCAGCCTTGAAGGGTCAACACCGCGGCGGATGTCTCGGGTGCTGACGCGAACGGGTTGTGGGCCGGGCTCACGCCGTGAGACCCTCACGCCGTGAGCCCCTCACGCCGTGAGACCCTCACGCCGTGAGACCCTCACGCCGTGACAGGCAGCCAGAACTCGCACACCACGCCGGAGGCGCGCGTTGCGTCGTCAGGGAGATAGACTTCGAGCTCGGGCGCCGCGGCGTGTCGATAGCCCGAAGCCGGCAGCCAGTGCTCGAACGCGTACCGCTCGGCCGCGACCAGAGCGTCGGGCATCGGGCCGGGCGAACTGAAGACGGCCCAGGTGGCGGCCGGCACCTGATAGCTCTCGAGATCGCCGCGCCCGCCCAGGCGATCCGATTCGATTGCGATCATGTACGGAAAGGCCCGGTTCGCTGGGTCGGCCTCGACCCGTGAGACGCCGAGCACCACGCTCCCGGTCTCGGGGCCCAGGGTGCCGCCGCGTAGCCGCTCCAGGTCGATCAGCAGACCGTCGGCGGCCGAGCTCTGCCAGAAGGCTCCGAACTGGACGGTATCCTGCCCGGAGATCCAGGTCGAGCGTCCGAGCACCGTAAAGGCCGCGCAGGAGCGGAGTGCCACCGTGATCGTCATGTGCGTCCTCCGTGGGCTGCGCCCTGAGAGACCGGATCCAACCGGGTCGATCAAGCACCCAGGTGCTTGACCATGTAGCGATCGCCGCCCTCGAGACGATCGTCGACCCAGCCATGTTGTCGATAGAAAGTATACGCGCGCAGGGAAGTGTCGGGGTCGGTTGTGAGCCAGATGCGCGTCCAGCCGTGCTCGGCCAGCCAGCCCTCGACGGCTCGCAACAGCCGCGACCCGATCCCGCGCCCGACGTAGTGCGGCAGGAGCGCGATCACCCACATCTCGCCGGTCGCGCGATTGCCCATGGCGAAACCCACGACTCGGCCCTCGTCTTCGCACAGCCAGCCGGCGTGCGTCTGCCCCAGCATCTCGGCCACGGTCGCGGGCGTGATCCCGAGCCGCGCCAATTCCTCGAGCGTCATCGCGTTCTCGTGCGTGGCCACGCGCACGACGAAGAGCGCCGGGATGTCGGCGGGCGTGATCGGGCGGATGAGCCAGGCTGTCACAAGATCGCGCACTCCTTGAAAGCTGCCTCGACCTGCTGCAGGAAATCGCGCCTGCCTTCGGGTGTGCGGATGTCGGTCTCGGCGACCGAGATCTGGTAAATCGGGATGCCGTGCTTGCGGCGGCAGACCTGCGGGAAGGTCGAGTAGTAGGCGTTCAGGCCCGACAGGAAGGCCACATCGATGCCGCCCTCCTCCTTGCGGCCGCGCTTGCGGATGCGGTCGAGCAGGATCTTCACATCCGGGACTTCGAGCATGAAGATCAGGTCCGGCCGGGGCAGATCGCGGTTCAGGCGGTGAAAGTACTCGAAGTAAAGGTCGAGCTCGCGGTCGTCCATGTTGCCGAGCCCGTGCAGATACTTGGCGAAGATTTCGGGGTCCTCATACAGCGACCGGTCCTGCACGCAGCTCTTGGGAACCGTGCGGATCAGCTCGTGGTGCTCGGCGCGCCGCATCAGGAACTCGAGCTGCAGCGTGAACGACCAGCGCTGCATGTCGGCGTAGTAGTCCTTGAGGAACCGGTTGTCGATCACGGGCTCGTCGAAAAGCTCGAACCCGAACTCCTGGCTGATCAGTTTGGCGGCCGTGGTCTTGCCGGCGCCGATGTTGCCTGCCATCGCGACGAAGGCTTTGCGTTTGACGTCCACTGCCGCTCACTCCTGTTATCGTTTCGACCTGTGCCGCTCAAGCGGTTGGTGAAGAGATCCGCACCGAACGTGTGATCCAGGGGCAGGGCCACCCGGTAGCGCACTCGATCCTGTCTGCGATCGCTTCAGGTCAGTATCTTGATCAGGCTGACCCGCACCGCGCCGTCCCAGATGGGGCCGCGGCGGACGATATGGTAGCCGAGTTTGAGATTGAGTTCAACGACCGCAACGTTGCGCTCGAGTGTGTGCGTGTAGATCGCGCCCAGACCGCGTCGGCGCGTTTCGGCCTCGAGGTGGCGCTTCAAGGCCGAGGCCCAGCCGCGTCGGCGCCGGCCCGGATCCACCCACAGTTGAAAGACCTCGCAGAACCGGCCGTCGGTGGGGAACAAGCGTCGATCCAGCTCAAGAAAGACCGATCCGAGCGCCAGATCCGCGCGTGGCTCGGCCTCCAGATCGCGGAAGCGCGCCAAGAGCATGCCCTCCGGACCGGCATCGTCAGGAACCGCTTCGACGACCCAGGCGCCTTTGTCGGCGTCGACCAGGAACCGCGCGATCCTGGTCGCATGTGCGGCGGCCTCCTCGGCGGTGAATGCCTCGGGCGGTTGACCCAGCAGGGCATCCTCGGCGCGGCCGGTCGCCAGGTCCGCGGCGATCAGGTAGCCGAGATCCTCCCCGCCGGCGACCCGGATGCGGCCGGGCTCAGCGCGCGACGCCATAGCGCAAGTACGGCACGCCCCAGCGTTCGAGCGTGGTTTCGTGCCGCATCCCGACCTTCTCGGCCACGCGGCGTGAGGCGTCGTTGCCTGCGCGGATCAGGCTGATCAGGTTCGAGAGCCCGGCCGGGCCGAAGGCGAAGTCGCGCACGGCGCGGGCGGCCTCGGTCGCCAGGCCGCGGCCCCAGACGTCGCTGCGCAGGTCGTAACCGAGCTCGGCGACGCTGCTGTCGTCGAGGGTCATCCACTCGAGTCCGCAATCGCCGATCAGGTCACCCTCGGATTTCAGAACCAGTGAGAACAGGCCCCAACCGTGCTCGGCCTGATGCGCCAGGTTCCGATCGATCCAGGTCGTCATCTGCGCCTGAGTGAAAGGCTCGCTTGCGAAAGCAGCCATGACCCGCGGGTCGGTGAAGACCCGCCACAGCGCCGCAAGGTCGTCGGCGCGCATCGGCCGCAGGACCAGGCGCTCGGTCTCGAGCACCGGGCCGGGCTGGCCCGGTTTCTCCAGAAAGACGACGGTCGTGTGCGCGTTGAGCGACTCGACCCGGGTCCGGCGATACCCGAGTTTCTCGTACAAGGACAGGTTGCGCAGGCTGCGATCGCCGGTGAATAACTCGAAGCCGGCCGCCGTCGCGAACCGGGCTTCGATGGCGGTTATCAGCCGGGTGCCGATACCGCGACCCTGAACCGTCGGATGCACGATCAGGCGGCCGATCCGGCAGGTGCCGGCGTGCAAATGGGCGCGGACCGAGCCGACCAGCGTGCCGTCGACGACAGCCTTGAGCACGACCTGGCGGTCGAACTCGGCCCGCATCTGGTCGAGGGTCTGGGTCAGCGGCGGGATGGTCGGGTCGCCGTAGAGCGCGGCCTCGCTGGCGTAGGCCAGTTTTTGCAGCGCCAGGATCGGTTCGGCGTCGGCGACGGTGGCCGGTTGGATGTGCATCAGCGCCCCCGTTCGGCGAGATATTCCGCCACGGCCGTCAGGCCCGCAGACTTGTCGGCGTTCTCGACAGCGAGCCCGGCGATGCCCAACTCCGACAGCGTCTGCAGCTCGAGCGCCTTGCGCATCTCGTAAAAGGCCACCATGCCGTCGAAGCCGCGCGCGCCGGTCGCCCGGCCCCAGGCCTGGCCGGTGACGTAGCCGATGACGTAGTCCAGCCACTCGGTTGGGCGTTCGCGCGCGACCTGCTCGAGCGTGGCGCGCGTGTCGGTCTGCCACAGGTAAACGAGCAACGGCATCAGCGGCGCCACCGCCGCTGCGAGGCGTTTGAGGTGTTCGGTGGCGAACGCCGGCTCGACATTGTGTTTGGCAAGTAGAACCGTGAGCGGGTTCTGCAGGAAACAACTCTCGAGGATGACGACTTCCGGCGCCACACGGGCCGCCTCGGCGAAGCGTGCCCAGCGCTCGAGCGCGAGGCGGCAATAGGTAGCGGGCGATTGTGTCTCGTACACGTCATGGGCTGCCAGCTCGGCGAAGAGTTCGTCTGGCAGCGCCCGACCATCCGTCAGCGCGATGCGCCGATAGGGCACGAAGCAATCGTCGCCGATGATCTCGCCGTGCGTGGTGAGTGCCGCACCTGCTTCGGGGTGGCGCGTCAACAGATCGTTGAAGGCCGAGCGCGGATAATGCGCGACCATCTCGAAATCGGCCGGGTGTTTCAGGTCGCCCTCGAGCACCAGCCGGGTCGGCACGCCGTCCGCGGCCAACAGGTCGCGGACGGCAGAGGCCAGCGTGGTCTTGCCCGAGCCGGGCACGCCCTCGATCAGGATCAGTTGGCAGGCGGGCATGGCCGGTTCAGTTCGCCTGGATCTTTCCGGTCATCCCGCACCACCAGCGCAGGCAGACGTGGCCGAAGTCGACCGGCTCCTGATACATCATCGGGCAACCGCCGGCGATGACCTGGATGCCGTGCGAGCGGCAATCGGCGACGGCCGCTTCGGAGACGCTGTTCCCGATCGAGCGGTGCATCCACACCCGCGGGACGCCAGCGACGATGCATTGCTTGACGATCTCCGCGGTCACGTCGGGCCGTGTGACCAGCACCACGCCGTCGACACCGCCCGGGATCGATGCCACGTCCGGGTAGCACGGGCGGCCGTCGATCTCGCTGACGTTGGGGTTTATCGCGAACACGGTATGTCCGGTCGCCTCGAGTTTTTCGACGATGCCTTTGGCGGTGCTGTCGGTCGAGCGCGATACGCCGGCGACGGCGATTCGCTTCTGGGCCAGGAACTCGCGTGCGAGTTCAGCAGCTGTGGTCATGGTGCCTCCGATCAATGGTCAACGCGGATACAAGTGTAATTCACAAGCGACCGGGATACGGCCGCCTCTCTCTATACGCGTCGATCCGCGGTGGGTTCCGCCTTTGGGCGCCCGAAGCGTGAAAGGCGTGCCCGAGCGAGTTGTCAGCCGTGGCTGCACTCTGTCTGGCGGCATCCAGGCCGCGGCATTTCCTATCCAACCTGTTGGGAGAAGATTGGCGAAAAGCAAGGGGGTGCGCGGGGGGGGGGGGAGCCCCCCCCCCCCCCCCCCCCAGCAGTTAGCCCCACAACCTGCGGGGG
>JAEURK010000221.1 GCA_016789175.1 Anaerolineales bacterium | reverse complement strand
CGCCGCCGTGGCGGGTCGTGAAACCATGCGTTACCGGCACAGCGTCCCAGGCCGGCACCTGGTAGAAGGCCAGGCCGTCGCGTTCGCTCCGGCGCAGGGCGCCCGTCATGAGCGAGCCTCGGGCGCGGCGCTCATGGGTGCGGCGCCGATGAGCGCCTGGTCAATGTCGGCGATCAGGTCGTCGATATGCTCGACCCCGACACTGAGGCGCACGAAACCCTCGGAGACCGAGTCGGCCCCCCAGCGCATGCGACGCTCAGCCGTGGTGTGCACGCCGCCGAAGCTGGTGGCCTCGGTGATCAAAGTCGCCCGACCGAGGAAGGCCTCGGCGCGCGCCCGATCCGCGAACGTCAGACCCAGGATGGTGCCGAAGCGCGACATCTGGCGGACGGCGACCGCGTGGGCCGGATCGTCGGGCAGGCCCGGATAGCGCACGGCCACCAGCTCGGGGCGGCGCTTGAGGTAGCGCGCCAGGGCGAGCGCATTGGCGTTCTGGCGCTCGAGCCGCACGTCGAGCGTGGCCAGCGAACGGTGCGCCAGCCAGACCTCCATCGGGCCGGGCGCGGCCCCGACCAGGGTGCGCCACGCCCGGACGCGATCGGCCCAGGCGCTGTCGCGCACCGCCACATGCCCAAGCAGCAGATCCGAGTGGCCGCTCATGGCCTTGGTGTCGGACGCCACGCTGAAGTCGGCGCCCAGCGCCAGCGGCCGCTGCGCCAGGACGGTGGCTGTCGTGTTGTCGACCGCCACCAGAGCGCCTGTGGCCCTGGCGCGCGCAACGATCTGGGCGATGTCGCACACGTCGAGGTTAGGGTTGCTGGGTGTCTCGAGCCAGATCAGGCGCGCACCGTCGACGAGCTCGGCCTGCGCGGATCCGGCCGTCGGCGCTTTCTGCACGACGACACCCATCTCCTTGAAGAACGTGTCGGCCAACTCACGGGCGCCGAAGTAACTGTCGGTCGGCAGGACCACGCGATCGCCGGGGCGCAGGACCGCGCCGAAGACGGCGGCCACAGCCGCCATGCCCGACGCGAACAGGACGGCCGGTCCACCTTCCAGCTCGCTCAAGGCGCTTTCGTAATGGGTCCAGGTCGGTTGGCCGGTGCGGGCGTAGACGTAGGCCGCATCCTTGGCGTCGCCGGCGGCGTGAAACGGCGCAGCGAAGACGGGGCCGGGCAGAAAGGGCTCTCCCTGTCGCGGGCCCGGAACGCCGGCGCGGGTGACGCGCGTGGCATCGTGCATGAATGGAATCCTTTGAGGCGCGCAGCAACGCCTTAGCGGGTCTTGGGCGTGGGCACAGGCTCGGCGTCCGCGGCCAGTTCGCGCGCGAGGTTGATGATCAGCTGCATGCGCTGGCTGTCGGTCTCTTGAATACGGCTGAGCGCGTCGCGCAGTTCGGCCAACATCTCGTCCAGGGCTTCGATCTGGCTGGTTTGCTTCTCCTCCAACCGATCGTGCTCGCGCCACTGCTCATCGCGCAAGAGCATGTGGGTGGTCCAGCGTTTCTGGTCATCGGCCAGGAAGGCGGTCCAATCCTGTCGGATGCGATCTTCCGATAACCGCTGGATCTCTCCGGCTTCGTTCAGGCGGCGCTCCAGCATCTCGGTGGCCTGCTTCATCTCCTGCGCGGCGCGGCTCAACTCGCGATTTGATTCGTAGTAGGCGTTGACACGGCGCGCGTACTCTTCCATGCTCGACAGCGAGCCCTCGACCTTGCCCTGCAACTCGTTCCAGGCGCGTTCGTGCTCGGTCTGTCGAATGGTCTGGGCCTCGGTCCACTGCGTCTGCAGCGCGCGGCGCTCGCTCTCTGCGTTCACGACGTCGGTGATGCGCACCTCGGCCCGGCGGGCGATGTCCTCGACGATCTCGATCTTGCCGCGCACTTCTTCCGTGCGGCGGCGCAGATCGGCCTGCTCGGTCTGGACGTCGGTGAGGCGCTTGGCGTCCTGCCGACGGCCTTCCTCAACCAGCGTCACGGCCCGATTACGATCGTCGACGAGCTTGTTGAAATCCTCGACCCGCTTCTGCAGTTCCGAGATCGCCCGGGCGGCCCGCTGTTCCTCTTCTCGTCGGGCCTGGAGGTCGCGGTCAAGCCGCGGGATGCCCTCGAGCTCTTTGCGCACCTCGGCGATCGACTTATTGATCCCGTCGCGGTCGATCCGGCGCAGGCGCTCGTCTTCCTTAGTGGCCTCGGCAAACCGCTTCTCGACCTCGGCCACCTGGCGCGTGAGCTCGCGCCGGTACCCTTCAAGGATCTCGTCGATCTTGCTCAGGCGGGCAACCTGCGTGTTGGAAGCCGCCAGGTCGGACTCGAGCTGGTGGAGGCGTCGTATCAAAACGGAGTTCTCGGTCGCCAGCGCGCCGATCCGTTCGGCCAAGGACGTGATTTCTTGCTTGTCCTTGCGGCGTTCCGCGTCCAGCCACTCCACTGTTTTCGCGATCTGGCTCAGTTCCATGCACACCTCAGGCGCGTTCGTCGGCGTCGAACGGATTGACTGGCAAAAGTGCTGCCTGATTATATCCCGGCCCCTTGAGGCGGTTCTCACAGCCCGGTCACCGGGTGCGCACGAGCCCGTATTTGCCGCGGATTTAGCAGAATCCGTTCTATGGGCCCAGCGCTGTCCTCAGAACACAGGCCCGTCTTCCGGCGTTGGTCGCAGCACAGGTGCGCTCCTGGGGCGCCAGTTGCTTATGTAACCCCATCGATCCAGGGAAGGGTCCAGACTGTCACACACCCTGTATTGGCGACGACGGCGCCTGACCGGCGGGGTAGAATGCCCGCATGCGCCTTGGCCTGGATGTTCGCCTCACGTACTACACCGGCGGTGGGATCGCGCGCTACATGCGCCATCTCGCCCAATTGATCCCGACCTTAGCCCCGGATCTCGAGCACGTTCACGTCTATCGCCGCAACCACGCGATGCGCTTCGCCGACGGCGTGCAGCGGATCAACGCCTGGACGCCGGCGCATCACCGCTTCGAGACGACCTTGCTCGGCCTGGAGCTGCTGCCGCACGGGCTGGACGTCCTGCACTCACCGGATTTCATCTCGCCCAAGTTCGGGGCGCGCCGGCTGGTCAGCACGGTCCATGACCTGACTTTCCTGCTACACCCCGAATTCCTGACCGAGGATAGCCGCCGTTATTACGGCGGAAACATCGGGCCGGCTGTGGCGCGGGCGGATGCCATCATCGCCGTTTCGCACGCCACCAAGTCGGATCTGGTGAATCTGCTGGATGTGCCGGCCGAGAAAGTGCACGTCATCTATGAGGGGATCAGCGAGCGGTTTCGGCCGATGTCAGCCGAGGAGATCGCGCCGGTCCTGACCCAGTTCGACCTCAATCCCGGCTATATTCTGTTCGTCGGCACATTCGAGCCGCGCAAGAACGTGCCGGGCTTGCTGCGGGCCTACGCCGAGTTGCGCACCCGCCGGTCAGACGCGCCTCCGCTGGTGCTGGTCGGCAATCGCGGTTGGCTGTTCGACGAAGCGATGCGCCTGATCAACTCGCTCAAGCTGACCGAGCATGTGCGGTACTTCGAGAACCTGCCCGATGCCGAGCTCCCTGCCCTCTACAACGGCGCGCATTGTCTGTCGCTCACATCGCACTATGAGGGCTTCGGCTTTCCAGTGCTCGAGGCAATGGGCTGCGGCGTGCCGGTGGTGATCTCCGATCGCGCCTCGCTGCCCGAGATCGCCGGAGGCGCGGCGCTCTCCGTCAGCCCGGACGACTCGAGCGCGCACGCCCATGCGCTCGAGCAGCTCCTGTTTGATGACACCCTGCGGCAACAGCTACGCGACCGCGGGCTTGAACGCGCGCGCGGGTTCACGTGGGAGCGCTGCTGCGAGGAGACGGTCGCGCTTTATCGCGCGGTCGCCGCAAACTCCGCACTCGAACCCAGCCGCTCGGTGACGACCGAGCAGAACCTCGGCCGCTGACGGACCGCCCCGGACGACGCCATGCGCCTGTTGTTTCTCACGCCGCAGTGGCCCTACCCGCCGCGCCAGGGCACTGCCATCCGCAACTGGGGTCTGATCTCGCATCTCGCCCGGCGCCACACGGTGAGCGTGTTGACGTTTGGCCGAGCCGAGGATCGCCCGAAACAATTGGTGTCGATCTGCGAACGCGTCGAAGCCGTGGCGCCGCCAACCCGAAGCCTCATCCAACGCGTGACGGATCTTGCGCTCGGCCGCGCCGATCTGGCCCGCCGGTTATGGTCGCCGGCCTTTCAGGCGGCATTGGAGGCCTGGTTGCAGCGCGACCGCTTCGACGGCGTGCAGATCGAGGGACTGGAACTGGCGCCGTACCTGGCCACGATTCGGGCGCACCATTTGCCCGTCGTGTACGATGCCCACAACGCCGAGCACGTCATCCAGCGTCGGGCCCTCACCACCGACCGCGGACGATCGGGGCGGCGCCTGGCTGCCCTTTACTCAAGCATCCAGCTCCCGCGGCTGCGCGCGCTCGAGCGCACCACCCTGCGCGCCGTAGACGGAGTCTGCGCCGTGTCGGCCGAGGATGCCGAGGCGCTCCGGGTCGTGGCCCCGGGCAGCGCGCCCGTGATCGTACCGAACGGCATCGACCTGCAGGCCTACGCGCCGAATGCGCCGATCGGCATCAGCCCCGGCCGGGTCGTATTCACGGGCAAGATGGACTATCGTCCAAACGTCGATGCCGTCCTGTGGTTCGTGGGCGAGATCTGGCCGCACATCCGTGCCGGTCGCCCCGAGGCGTCATTCTGGATCGTCGGCCAGTCGCCGACGGCGGCCGTCCAGGCGCTGGATGGTCGTGACGGCGTTCATGTCACCGGAGCGGTCGAGGACACGCGGCCCTATATCGCCGGCGCGCAGGTGTACGTCGCGCCACTGCGCATGGGGGGCGGCACGCGCTTCAAGCTCCTCGAGGCCTTCGCGCTCAAACGTCCGGTGGTCTCCACCCGCGTCGGTGCCGAAGGCTTCCCGGTGCACACCGGT
>JAEURK010000167.1 GCA_016789175.1 Anaerolineales bacterium | reverse complement strand
TCGAGATCATCGTCGGCTCGGCCATGTTCAAAGCGCCGTACGGGCCGTCGGCGAAGTCGTATTCAATGAAGTGCCCGTCCATCGGAGGCACCTCGAGCGCGGTCGGGATGTGATAGGCGCCCAGGTCCAGCGTCTGGGGATAGCCGTTGTGGAAGCTGAACCCCTCGGTCAGGGCATAGCCGATGCCTTGGGCGATGCCACCATAGAGCTGACCGTAAGCGCCCTGCGGGAAGAGCACCCGGCCACCGGCGTGGGTCGCCCAGATCTCCAGCACTTTCACTTTCCCGGTCGCCAGGTCCACCTGCACTTCAGCCACCTGCGCGCCGAAGGTGTAGCAGTGGTAGGGCACGCCTGTGCCGGTTTCGAAATCCCAGTGGAACTTGGGCATTTCCCATTTGCCCTGGGCGTAGAGCGACAGGCCCATCTCGCCGGCATGCGCGACGACCTGGTCAAAGGTCAGGTGCTCCTCGGCCGGGCTGATGAACAACTCGCCGTCGCGCTGGATCTGAGCGGGCTTGCAGCCAAGCGCGTCGGCGGCGGCCCAATTCAGGATCTGCAGGATCCGCTCGGCCGTGACCCGGGTGGCATTGCCGCCCAGCATGGAGGCCCGCGATGCCACAGTCGGGCCCGATTCGATCGCCGTCTGCGTGTCCGGTCGCGGGATGCGGATGCGCGCTTTGTCGATCCCCAGGCTTTCGGCCAGCACCAGCTGGTAGACCGTGCGGCTGCCCTGGCCGTAATCGGTCAGGCCGGTGGTCAGGGTCACGAGGCCGGCCTCGTCGATGCGGATCGTCATCGTGGCGTAGTCGGCGCCCTCGCCGCCCAGGCTGCTGCCATGAAAGTAACAGGCGACGCCGATGCCGGTCCGGATCGAGCCGGACTGCTCTTCCGCATACAGGCGGCGCTTCCGATCCCAGTCCGAGCGATCGCGCACCCAGGTGAGGCACTCCGCCAGAGGCACCGCCTGGTTGAGGCGGTTGCCCGTCATGGTGACGTCTTGTTCCCGCAGACAATTCTGCAGGCGCAGATCGATGGGATCCCGCTTCAGCTTGAAGGCCAACTCATCGACCGCCTGTTCGATGGCGCCGATCGCCTGTGTGTTTCCAAAGCCACGGAAGGCGCCGGAATACGCGTTGTTGGTGTACACCACGTCGGTGTCGACGTGAACGGCCTCGTAGCGATAGGGCCCAGCGGCGTGCATCGAAGCGCGCCAGGCGGAAAGCGGCGTCATCGACGAATAGGCGCCGCTGTCGGCGCGAATGCCGACGCGCGCGGCCCGCAGCGTCCCGTCGGCCAGTGCGCCCAGTCGGACGCTGACATCCATCGCCTCACGCTTGTAGGAAGCGATCAGCGATTCGGTGCGCGACAGGATCAGACGCACCGGACGCCCGGTCTTCAGGGCCAGTGCGCCGGCCTGGGCGCAGGTCTGATAGCCGATGTCGTCCTTGCCGCCGAAGGAGCCCCCGACATGCGCCTGGATGACGCGCACCCGCGCCTCGGGCAAACCCAGAGTCATCGCCAGGTTGCTGCGGTTGATGAACGGCGACTGGTCGTTCGCATAGACCGTCAGCCCGCCGTCGGGCTCGGGGATAGCCAGCGCCCCTTCGGTTTCGGTGTAAGCGTGCTCTTGATGTTTGAACGCGTACGCCTCTTCAACGAAGACGTCGCAGTCGGCCAGGATCGGGTCCGGATCGCCAAAGCGAACCAGATGCGTGCCGGTCAGGTTCCCTTTGCCCGGCGCCTCGGTGTCCGGGATGATGGCCGCATCCGGATCGAGCGCGTGGTGGATGTCGCCCACGACCGGCAGCCGCTCGTACGTGATCTTGATCGCGCGGATGCCGGCCAGGGCCGCGGCTTCGCTCTCGGCCGCCACGGCGGCGACGCCGTCACCGACGTAGCGCACCTTCTTCCAGGCCAGCACAAAGGCGTCCTTGATGGGCCAGCCCCAGTTACCGTGATCGCTGAAGTCATCGGCTGTGACGACGGCCACGACGCCGGGCACCTGCAGCGCCGGGCCGACATCGATCGACACGATGTTGGCGTGCGGCAGCGGGCTGCGCAGCACTCTGGCGACCAGCAGGTTCGGCACCGAATAGTCGCCGACGTAGCGCGCGCGACCCGTCACCTTCTCCAGTCCGTCCTCGGACCGCGAGCGTTTTCCGACGTACTTGTACTCGGTCATTGCGCACTCTCCAGCTCGCCGGCGACCCGGGCTCCCGCCTGACGCCGGCGCGCCGTGTCAGCGACGGCATCGATGATCTGCTGATAGCCCGTGCACCGGCACAGGACCGTCGCGAGCCCGCGGCGAATATCGTCCCGACTGGGGGCCGGGTTCCGGCGTAGCAGGGCCTCACCGGCCAGGATCATGGCCGGGATGCAGTAGCCGCATTGCACCGCGCCGTGGTCGAGAAAGGCTTCTTGCAGGTCGCTCAACCCGCCCGCCGGGCCGTGGATGCCTTCGATCGTGACAACCCGGTGCCCGTCCAGGTCCGCGGCCGTGAGGCTGCAGGCCTTGACCAGCCGGTCGTCGTACAGCACCGCGCACACGCCGCAATCCAGCGTGTCACAACCCACCTTGGTGCCCGTCAGGCGGAGGTCATCGCGCAGCAGGGTCAGCGCGGAGCGACCGGCTTCCGCCTCGACCTCCGTCGGGCGGTCGTTCAGCGTAAATCGGATCTTCATGACGATACCTGTGAGTGGGAGCCCGACCCCATCGGTCTCGGGCAAAGGGGCCAGACGACGCGCGACAGCCGCCCGGCCCGGTTCGTGACACGGGCGGCAGGTCGGCAGAAACGACCCGAGCGCCCCCGCTTGACAAACGAGTACTCCACCCCATAGCATAGAAGCGGCTCATTCAAGCTCTGCTCATCTTCTTTGAGCATCACTTGAATACGGTCTCGTGTCAGCAGCTCGCTTCTGAGAGGGTAATCCATGGCAAAACATCCGACTCTGTTCATCACGCACCGCGGCCTGTTCCACCAACAAGCGGCGCTCGAAGCCGCGCCGGCGGAGCTGGACATCACTGTGTTGCGCACCCCGAGCCTGCCCGAGGTCATCGCCGCGCTGCCGGGTAAGGAATTCCTCATCACCGAACGGTCCGGCGTGATCAATGCCGACGTCATCCGGGCCGGCGCGCAGCTCCGCCTGATCCAGCGCTGGGGGTCGCAGACCCACGACATCGACCTCGATGCGGCTCAGGCAACCGGCATACCGGTGTGCTACCTGCCGATCCAGACCTGCATCATGGTCGCCGAGCACATGCTGATGCAGATGCTCGGACTGGCCAAGCGGTCGCGCGAAATGACCCAGATCGTCCTCAGCGCGGATCCCTTCGGACACACGCCCACGCGCTGCACCGAAGACACGTTCGACTACAACTGGTCGGGCCGCACCGACCTGCGCGGCCTGTGGGGCGCGACCGTCGGGATCCTGGGCATGGGCGAGATCGGCTTCGAGCTGGCGCGCCGCCTACGGCCCTTCGGCTGCACCGTCCTTTACAACAAGCGCAATCCCCTGCCCCCGTCGACCGAACGCGAACTCGGTGTGCGCTACGCCGCGCAGGACGCCCTGCTGGCGGCCAGCGATTTCGTGTGTGTTCTGCTCCCGCTGCTGCCCGAGACCGAGCAGAGCCTCAATGCCGGGTTCTTCGCCCGGCTCAAGCCAGGCGCCTGCTTCGTCAGCGCCGGCGGCAGCGGCATCATCGATGAAACCGCCCTGGCCGAGGCCTTGAAGGCGGGCCGGCTGTACGGCGCCGCCGTCGATAACTTCACGTTCGAACCCATACGCTCCGACTGCCCCCTGCTGGACCCGGCACGGGATCCGTACGCCAACATCCTGCTCACCCCCCACACGGCCGCCGGCACGGTGCCGGTCGAGCAACAGGATCTGCGCGCCGACGACTACCAGAACGTGCGCCGGGTCCTGGCCGGCGAGGAGCTGGCTTACCGGCTCGTCTAACCCAATCGACGGCGGACCGCAGCCGGTTGGGCCGAGGTGCCTGAGCCCTCGGGCCACGACTGCCGTGTGCGGTCCGCCGTCCGGTGTCACTCAGGTCAGGAACGTGATCTCCTCCGACGGCCCAACCGGCGCGTCCTCGGGGCGGCCGCCGGCCATCAGGAAACCAATCCGGTTCAGGTTCGTGTCTTTGACAATTCGGGTCTCGACGATCCGGCCCTCGTAGATCACGCTGACGACGTCGCTGACGGCCATGATCTCGTCCAACTCGGACGAGATGATCAGGACCGCGCAGCCCCGGTCGCGCGCTTCCACCATCTGTTATTGAATGAACGAGGCCGCGCCGACGTCCAGGCCGCGAGTCGGCTGCATGGCGATCAGCACAGTCGGATCCGGCCACAGCGACCGCGCCAGGATGACCTTCTGCTGATTGCCGCCCGAGAGCTTCAGCGTCTGGATGTCGGGGTTCGGCGCCCGGATGTCGAATTTCTGCATCAGCGTCGCCGCGTGCGCGCGCATGATCTTGAACTGGCGCAAGCCACGGTCGCCAAAGGGCCGATGCTCGAAGCGCTCGAGGAGCAGGTTGTCCGTCACGCTAAGTCCAAGCACCAGGCCTTCGGTGTGCCGGTTCTCGGGGATGTGCTCGATCCCGCGGCTGATGCGTTCAGCCGTCTCCATCGCCCGGATGTCCCGGCCGTGAAAGATCACCTGGCCGCCGGCCACGGGGCACAGCCCCATGATGGCTTGAACCAGCGCCTGCTGCCCATTGCCATCCACGCCCGCCAGGCCGTGAATCTCGCCGGAGCGCAGGGCCAGGTCCAGCTCCTGCAGCGGCCGGACCCCTTGATCGGCGCGGGTCGTCACCCGTCGCAGCTCGAGGTGGTTCTCACCCGGCGTGCTCGGGCGCTTGGCGACGCTCAAATCCACGGCCTTGCCGACCATCAACTCCGCCAGCTCGACGATGGTCGTGGCAGTCGTGTCGCGGGTGTCGATCAACTGGCCGCGGCGCATGACCGTGATGCGATCGCTCACCCGGAGCACTTCCTTCAACTTGTGACTGATGAAGATCAGCGTCACGCCGTCCGCGCGCAGATGCTCGATCAGTTTGAAGAGCTCCTCGGCCTCCTGCGGGATCAAAACCGCAGTCGGCTCGTCGAGGATCAGGATCCGCGCGCCCCGGTAGAGCGCCTTGATGATCTCGACCTTCTGCTGCTGACCGACGGTGAGTCCGCCCACCTTGGCCGAGAGCGGCGCGTTCAGGCCGAAGTCGTCGGCGAGCGTCTTGATCCGCTCGAGGCTCTTGCCCAGGTCGAGCAACGGGTAGCGATCCGTCCGCAGCCCGAGGATGATGTTCTCGATCACCGTGAAATTGGGGACCAGCATGAAGTGCTGGTGCACCATGCCGATGCCCAGCGCCATGGCGTCCTGCGGGACGCGGATGTGGGCCGGCTGGTTCCGAACCAGGACCTCGCCCTCGTCCTTTTGATACAGGCCGTAGACCACCTTCATCAGGGTGGACTTTCCGGCGCCGTTCTCGCCGAGCAATGCATGCACTTCGCCGGCGCGGATCTTCAGGCTGACGTGATCGTTCGCGACGATCCCGGGGAAGCGCTTGACGATGTTGCGCAGCTCCAGGATAACGTCGCCGGTTTCGCTGTGCGGGGTCGGCCGCAGGGTGCTGGTCTGCGCGTTCATCCTGCGCCCTCCTCCACGAACGGGGTGCCGCTGGCAGCCGGGCCACGAGCGTTGCGCATGAACACGACCAGCGCCAGCAACGTGATCACATACGGCAGCATCAGCAGCAACTGATACGGGACTTCCACGCCGTAGGCCTGAAGCCGGATCTGCAGCGCGTCGCCCAGGCCGAAGAGGATGGTGCCGAGGAAGGCCCCGATCGGGTCGTACCGCCCAAAGATCACGGCCGCAAACGCGATGAAGCCGCGCCCGGCCGACAGATTCTCCTGAAAGGCGTTGATACCCGAGGCCGAGACCAGCGCCGAGCCGCTCATGCCGACCAGCGTGCCGCTGAGCAGGATCGCGATGTAGCGTACCCGGTTGACCTTGATGCCGACGGTGTTGGCCGCCATCGGGTGTTCGCCGACCGATCGCAGCGTCAGACCCCAGGAGGTGCGGTAGAGGATGAACCACATGACCGGGATCAGCAACAGCGCCAGGTAGATGAGGATGTTGTGCTGGAAGAGCGCCACGCCGAGGTACGGCAGATCGCTGAGCACCGGAAAGTGGAGCGCCTCAAAACCCGGCGCCGGCTGGAACGTCTTATGGATGTACAGGACGCGAAACGCCAGCGCCGTCGCAGCTACCGCAAACAGGTTGAGGGCTACAGCGCTGACCACCTGATTGGCGCGGAGCGTCACCGTGAACACCGCGTGGACGAGTCCCAGGGCGAGCCCCGACAGGCCGGCGGCCAGCAGGCCGATCCACGGGCTGCCGCTATGGTCGGCCACGGTGTACGCGACGAAGGCGCCGACCAGCATCATGGCCTCGAGCGCCATATTCAACACACCCGAGAGCTCGCTGATGAGCCCGCCCAAAGCCGCCAGCAACAGGGGGATGGCCGCGATCAAGGCAGCCTTGACAAACTCCGGGGCCGCCAGGATCGTGAAGATGCCATTCGCGATGTTGCGGGTCTCTTCACCGGCGAGCTCGAGCACGATCCAGAACACGACCAGCGCCGCCATCAGGATTGCAGTCGTACGGACCCAGCCGCGCGACCACCACGCCCTTACCATTTGCGATCCTCCCCCTGCAGCTTGCGCGCGAACTCGACGATCCGGGGTGATGAGGCCGCCAGCACGGCCAGGATGGCCAGCACGCGGATGAGGTCGACCAGCTGGGCCGGCAGCTTGGCGATCGCCTCCATGGCGACCGCTCCGGTCTGCAGCCCTGCGAAGAACAACGCCGACAGGCCAACCAGGAAGGGCGCATGACCGCCCAGGAGCGCGACGGCGATGGCGTCATACCCGGTGCTGGGGGCAAACCCCGAGATCAAGCGGGCCTGATACCCCAGGATCTCGGCCGCTCCGGCCAGCCCGGCCAGGCTCCCGCTCAAGAAGAAGGCCAGCAGGAACACGCGATCGGCCCGGATGCCGGCATGCGTGGCGGCGACCCGGTTCTGGCCGACGATGCGCACACGCTGACCAAGGGTGGTGTAGCGCATGACGAAGAACAAGATGACCATGGCGCTGAGCGCGAAGATCAACCCCAAATGGAGCTGCGTCTGCGGCACCAGCTTCGGGTACATCACGCCAGCCAGGACCGGCCACGACGTCGGCGCGCCGCCATATCCGCCTGATTTGATCGGCCCGGCAACCATGTAGTCGACCAGGTAGATCGCCACATAATTCAACAAGATGGTCGAGATGATCTCGTTGGAGGCGTAGCGGACTTTCAAAAACGCCGGGAGCAAGGCCCAAAGCCCGCCGGCGACAAAAGCCGCGAGCGTGGCGAGCAGCATATGCAGCCATCCGGGAAGGCCGGCGAACTGCCCGGCGACGAGGATCGCCGCAAGCCCACCCATGTACATCTGGCCGACGGCGCCGATATTGAAAGCCCCGGATTGGAACGCGAAGGCGATCCCGAGGCCGCAGAGCAACAGCGGGACCGCCGTTTTGACGGTCTCCGAGGTCTGCATCAGGTTTCCGAAGGAGCCCTGCGCCAGGGCCGCATAGGCCTTGAGGGGGTCATAGCCCATGAGCAGGATGATCACGGCGCCCGCCAGGGCCGCGACCACGATCGAGAGCAACGGCATGGCGACATTGGCGATGGGCAAACTGAAGCGGGCTTTGGGCTTGAGCGGCGCAAGGTTCTGGCTGATGTCTTCGGCCATTAATCGCTCTCCGGGTGCGCGGACACGAAGACGGGTGCCCCACCGAAAGGCAGAGCGTGAAGCGAAGAGCGTGGGGCGACCACGCTACCGCGATCTGGCGCGTTCGCGTGGACTCTCCACGCTTACCGCTCCACGCTCTACGCTCCGACAGGGCACCCGTCTATTCAGACCTTACCTTCAACGGTCGTCAAACAGGTTCCACAGCCTACTTGAGCACCGGGAAATCCAGCTTGCCGGCGAGATAGTCCGCGATGGCCTGATTCACCTGGTCCTTGACCTCGGCCGGGACGAAGTCGCCCCAGACGCCCATCTTCTGGGTATTCTCGGCGAACCCGCTGACGAAGGAGGAGCCGCCCTTCAGGGTGCCATCGCCGAACTGGCGCGCGATGGACAGGTACACACCGGGCACGTCCTGGACGCCGCTCGTGATCACGGTCTCGGGCGCGAGGTCGTGCGCGTCACCGCTCCAGCCGCCGATCACCATGATGCCGTTCGACTTGGCAAGCTCGATCGCCGGCGGCGCGAAGGCGTCGCCGATGATGATCAGGATGTCGACGCCGCGGTCGATTTGGGCCTGGGTCACCTGCTGGCCCTTGACGATGTCATCCCACGAGCCGACGAACGAGACGTTGACGTCGGCGTTGGCGTTGACGGCCTTTGCGCCGAGCTGAATCGTGTCGGAGTCCGCGGTCACCTGCGGGGCGTCCTGCGCGGCCACGATGCCGATCTTGCCGTTCTTGGTCATCAAGCCAGCGGCCATACCGGCGAAGTAACCGAGCTCACCGAACTTGAAGTTCGTGCCCACGATGTTGGCGCCTTCGGTCGTGGCGTTGATCTGGACGAACATCACATCCGGGAAGTCCGGCGCGACGGCCTTGAGGGCTTCGCCCCACTCGTAGCCGTGGCAGAAGATCAGGTTGTAGCCCTGCTGGGCATACTGGCGCAGCGTGTTCTGCTGCTGAGCGGATTCGACGCTCTCGGAGTAGGCGATCTCGTAGCCCAATTCCTTGTTGATGGACTGGAGGCCCTCGAGGGCGTTCTGGTGCCACCCATGGTCATTGGTGGGGCCGGACGTCACCATGGCGACCCGGAAGGTCTTGGCCCCCTCGGTTGGGGCGGCGGGCGCCGGTGTGGCCGCCGGGGCGCAGCCAACTGCAGCTACCGTCAGCGAAACCATGGCGAGTAGTCGACAGGCGTTAATAAGTTTCATCGCTCCTTCTCCCTTTTTGTGGATGTGATCATCCTGTTGGAGTCCGCCGAGACCGGTACATGACCGGGTGCGCGCGTGAAAACACCCAACGCCTTTGCGAGGGAGCTGTGGCGACCTGTGTTGTGGGAGAGACCGCTTTGCCCGAACCTGTGCACAGCTCACTCATCCACTTCATTGACCGACGCAAGCGTCGCCCATCCGTGCCAACGGGGCGCCCGCGTGCAACTATACTTGACAAAAATGGTGTAATTTCCACCCCACCTGCGGTTTTGCTACAGCATCCTAGTCCGTTCAGGTTTGCGTGTCAACTGCCAGTTGACAGTGTTGTAATGCCTACAGTACACTGCGACCAGTGACGTTTGGTGAAGCGCCACGAACCGCTTCGAGTCCCAGATGTCTTTTTCCCCCAACCCACCGCGTGTGACGGCTCTATACAGCGATACGGTCGCGCTGCATTCGATCCAGCGCAGATCGCGCGCTGCGGCGTCTCTGTCAAAGGTTCAAGCGGATTTCCACGCGCTCTATTTCCCAGAGCCGGCGCCGGATCGGCCCTACAGCTTCGCGTCGATCGTGCTGTCGCTCGATGGCAAGATGGCATACCCTGACGACTCGCGCGGGCCGCTTGTGGCTTCGAACAACACGCTCGATCCCGAGGGTGGCGCCGCCGACTATTGGATCCTGAATGTCCTGCGGGCCTACGCCGACGCCAGCCTCATCGGCGCGCGGACCCTGGCCGCCGAACCCGATGCCGAGTTCAGCTGCCAGGACGTCGACCTGATAACGGAACGGCCGGCCATCCTCGGAAAGACGCTGCCGCTGCTGCCCATCGTCGTATCGTTGGATGGCAGCGATGTGCCCATGGATCACCCGGCCTTTCAACGCCGGGACGGACGCCCCGTGATCGCGACATGCGGCCAGGGTGGACAGCGCTTGAAGCCGCTCGCCGCAGCCGACACGGTCTGGCTCGGGCCCTTCAACACCCAGACTGCTGTGGAATCCTCTGATCTGGTCGAACAATTTCGGTCGGCGCGGTCCGTAGGTCGCCCCATCGTTCTGATGACGGGCGACGAGGCCCCGCGCACCTCGGTGCTGCTGTATGCGCTGCGCCGACTGGGGATCGAGCACCTGCTGGTGGAGTCACCCACGTACTGGTGGCATTTGTTGGGCGAGCAGGCGCTCGACGAACTCTTTGTGAACTATTCGTCGGTCTACATCGGGGGCCAGGCGACGCCGGGCGGGCCGCGCCCGTTCACGTCGCTGGAGCATCCGCATGCCCGACTCCTATTCGTCGGCGTGCATCCGCCGGGCTTCCTGTACACACGGCAACAACTCGTGTACGCGCCTGAGCCGCCGGCCTGAGCGGCGTTTCTGGGGGAACCTGGTCATGAACAACGTGACGTTGATCGTCAAAGACACCACCCTGGTCACCATGGATCGCGACCTCAGCATCCTGGAGGGTCATGCCCTGGCCGTTCGCGATAGCCGGATCGTGGCGCTCGGCCCGAGCGCCGACATCCTGGCGGCTTACGCCAGCCCCGTCGTCCTGGATGGCCGCGACCGGTTCGTCTTTCCGGGGTTCATCAACACGCACACCCATCTGTTTCAGAATGCCCTCAAAGGCCTGGGCCGCGACTTGCGGCTGTTCGATTGGCTCGACAACTCCGTCCGCAAGGCCCTGCACGAGATCCGCTCCGTCGACGTCTACAACGCCGCCGTGGCCGGCTGCCTCGAGAACATCCGCAGCGGGGTCACCACGGTGCTTGACTACATGTACGCCCACGCCAGCGAAAGCGGCCTGGACGATGCCGTGGTGCGGGCCTTCGAACGCACGGGCATCCGCGGCATCCTCGGGCGCGCGCACACCAAGACCGACGGTTTCCCCGAGCCTGCGCGCTGCCCGATCAACGAGACCGAGGACATGTTCTACGCCGACGTCGATCGGTTGCGCGCGGAACTCAATGGTCATGAAACCGTGTCGCTCGCCCTCGCACCCGGGATCGTCTGGGACATGGACCCCGATGGTTACCGTCGGCTACGCCGTTATGCGGATCAGCATGGCCTGCGTATCACCATGCACCTGGACGAGACGCCCGAGGACGACAGCTTCACCCGGGCGCATTACGGCATCAACACGGCCGAGTTGCTCGATCAGACCGGCGTCCTGGGCGAGGACTTCATCGGCGCGCACCTCGTCCACCTCGACTCGACGACACTGGAGATCTTCGGCCGGCGCAAGATCAAGTGCTCGCACAACCCGGTGTCGAACCTGCTCCTGGCTTCCGGCGTCGCGCCCGTGCCGACGCTGAAGCGGATGGGCCTCGACGTCGGCCTGGGGACGGACGGCGCCGCCAGCAATGACACCCAGAACATGCTCGAGGTCATCAAGCTGGCCGCGATCGTCCATAAAGGCTTCCACCAGGATCCCACGATCCTGAACGCCGTGGATGTCCTCAAGATGGCGACGATCGAAGGTGCGCGCGTGGTTGGCCGCGAAGACGACCTCGGCTCGCTCGAGGTCGGCAAGCTGGCGGACTTCTTCCTGTTCGACCCGAGGACCATCGCCTGCGTGCCGGTCACCGATCCGATCACGTGCCTGGTGTACTCATCCAATCCCACATCCGTTCAGACCGTCGTCATCCACGGGCGGATCGTGCTGCAGGATGGCGTGTTCTGTTCGACGGACGAGACCGAGGCCGTCTATGCGCTGCAAGAGTCGGCCTATCACCTTCGCCAGCGCGTCGGGCTGGGCAACACGATCAACGGCCGACCCGTGGCGGTCGGTCCGTTCACGCGCCGCGCTTGAGACCGATCGACCAGGGGGACACAACGTCGATGATCAGCATCAATGAGCACGCTCTGCCCAAGGTCCTGCGCCTGATCGCTCAGGCCGAGGCGTTGGGCTGTCAGGTTCTGCGTCTGCCCTCGGGCGCCCACGTCATCGACATGGGCGTGCACGCCAAAGGCAGCTTTGAAGCCGGCCGTCTGTTCGCCGAAATCAGCATGGCCGACCTCGGCTCATGCCGGCTGACCGACTACACCCTCCCGGGCGACATCTCCGTGATGGCGGTCGAGGTGATGACGTCGGAGCCGCTCCTGGCCTGCCTGTGCAGCCAGATCGGCGGCTACCCGCTCGGCAGCGGCGACTTCGCCGCGATCGGCTCGGGGCCGGGTCGGGCCAAAGCCGCGCTGGCGATTGACCACAGCTTCGAGTTCACGAGCTACCGCGACACCGCCGAGACCGTGATCTTCGGCATCCAGGCCAACCACCTGCCCGATGACCGCATGACCGCGCAGGTCGCAGCGGACTGCCGGGTCCAGCCCGACCACGTGTACTTCCTGGCCCACAAGACCAGCTCGATCGTGGCCGCCATCCAGGTGTCGGCGCGCATCCTCGAGCAGACCATCAACAAGATGATGAAGAAGGGCTTCGACCTGAACACGCTCGCCCACGCCCGCGGGCTGTGCATCGTCGCGCCCGTGGATGAGGATCCCGAGGCCGCGATGGGCAAGATCAACGACTGCCTGCTCTACGGCGGCCGCTCCGAGTTCTGGGTACACGGCGAGGACGAGACGATCGCGGCCGTCCTGCCCCAGCTGGTGACCGAGTCGTCGCGCGACTACGGCCGGCTTTTTCGGGACCTGTTCGTCGAGGCCAACCGCGATTTCTACCAGATGGATCTGGACATCCATTCGCCGGCGGCGGTGCAGATCGTGAACATGGCGACCGGCCGGATGTTCAAGGCCGGTCGCATCCGCGAGGACCTGATCCTGAAGAGCCTGTTCAACGTCGACAACCATGCCCACCCATGACGTGATCATCATCGGCGGCGGATTCCTCGGGGTCTCAGCCGCCTACGAAGCCGCCAAGGCCGGCCTGCGCACCCTGCTGCTCGAGGCCGGCGACCTGGGGAGCGGCACCTCGGGCTCGTGCTCGGGCCGGGCGCAGGTCTGCGACGGCCACCTCGACCCGCTCAACATCGCGCTGGTGCGCGGCGGCGTCGAGCGGCACGAGCGTCTGGCCGAGGAGCTGGGCTACGACTACGATTGGCGCCGGGCTTCGCTGCTGTTGTTGCTGCGCCGCGAACAGCATCGAACCAGCTGGCTCGAGCGTTCGGCCTTTCTGACCACGGTCGGCATCCCGACGGAGGTGATCGACGTGGATGCGCTACGCGAGGCCGAGCCCAACCTCGTCCTCGACGGCCTGTACGGCGCCGTGCATTCGGTCGAAGGCCGGATCGATCCGCTGCGCTTCATCCACGCGTACGCACGGGCGGCCGGGCGCTGCGGCGCTGAACTCCGTCGGCATGAGCCCGTGATCGCCATGCAGGTCGAAGGCCGGCGGATCGTGTCGGTGAAGACCCCGCTCGCGA
>JAEURK010000062.1 GCA_016789175.1 Anaerolineales bacterium | reverse complement strand
TCGCTGACCTGAGGGAGGAGCGCGACCCGCAGTCGCCGAAGGTCGACGTCAGCCGGGTCGGCAAATGGCACAGGCACCTGGTGGACCGATGGATGCGCCACGCCGTGGTCGACCATCACGCGCAGCGCCAGGGTCAGATCGTCGACCTGCCGGGCGAGGGGGCCGGGCTGCGCCACGATCACTTCGGCGCCTTCCGCGGTCCGCACCGGGAAGCGATCGCCGGGTGGCAGGCGCCGGGCGGTCGGCCGAATCGTGCAGATACCGCAATACGCGGCCGGGATACGCAGGCTGCCGCCGAAGTCCCCGCCGAGCCCCAACGGCGATCCGCCGGCGGCGATCAGGGCCGCCTCGCCGCCGCTGCTCCCGCCCGCTGTCCGCGCCAGATCCCAGGGATTGGAGGTGCGTCCCCAGATGCGGTTGTCCGTTTCGATGGTGGCGAGGGTCTGGGGCACATTGGTCTTGCCCAAGACAATCGCGCCGGCCCGGCGCAAGGCTGCGACCATTGATCCATCTCGGGCCGCGACCCTGTCCCGCAGACGGGTCAGGCCGAGCGTTGTGGGCAGGCCGGCCACGTCGAACTGGTCCTTGATCGTGACAGGCACGCCGTGCAGCGCGCCCAGCGGGTCACCGCGCCGCCGCGCGCTGTCGGCTGCGTCGGCTTCGCGCCGGGCCTCCTCAAAGCGAGGCATCACCAGGGCATTGAGTTGCGGGTTGACGCTCTCAATGCGTTGGATGTGCTCCTCAACGATGTCGCGGGCCGAGCGCGCCCCGGAACGAAAGGAGTGGGCGATCTCGGTGGCGGATGGAAAGGACGAGCTGGCCATGGATTGTTCTCCCAAGGATGTGTCAGAGACGTGGTTGCCGCGCGCTGTCGTCACTCAGTCTCAACCGTGGCCGCGGGCAGACTCTGCAGATAGCGCCAGATGGCCGCGAGTTCGGCGTCGGTCAGGTGACCCAAACCCTGCCAGGGCATGGCCGCGTTCAGGATCCGGCCGGACGGCGTCGTCCCGCTGCGTAAGGCAGCGTTGAAGTCCGCTTCCGACCAGGTTCCAAGCTCGCCACCGGGAGTGAGGTTGGGTGCGAAAGGCGCTCCGGGTTCTGCCGGTTGGTGGCCTTCGAACGTCACGCCATGGCAGGATGCGCAGCCGTGGGCATGTGCCAGGTACTCGCCATATTCCACTGTGACATCGGCCGGCGGCGCGGCGGGCCGCACGTCGTGGGCGATGGTCTCGGCATACAGCAGGTTTTCGAACGCGCCGATCGCGTACAGCACCTTGGCCAGCGGCGTGAAGGTACGGGTGCGTGTCTCGCGGTCGACGGCGGGCACCGTCTTGAGATAGGCGATCAGGCTGCCCAGATCCGCATCGTTCAGGTAATAGAACTCACTGGAGGGCATGATGAAGACCGAGGTACCGTCCAGGCGAACGCCGTGCCGGAGGGCGCGGATCCAATCCGCGTCCTGATAGCGCGTACCGATGCCGCCGCGACCGGTTGTGAGATTCGGCGCATCCACAACGCCGAGGGCTTCGTCCTCAAACAGTGGCCCGCCTCCCAGGTCCGGGCCGTGGCAGCCCTGGCAATGGATTTCTGCCCAGCGCCGCCCGACGTCAAGGCTGGCGGCATCGGTTGGAATCGGCATGTCCTCGACGGTGATCGCATAGGTGCGACTGAAGCGCAGGTCCGAGCTGATCATCAACCCGGCTACGGCGACCAACAACACGACCACCAGACTGCCCACTGCGATCCCGATCCATTTCACGACGTTGCGCATGTCCGTTTCCTCTTAATCGGTTCCGAGAGTTGCCGGCCCGTCAGGGTTGATCCTTCCGACCGGCCGGTTTATTTGTGGCTACCCGGGCGGATCCGGCGTGATCGCCGGCGCATCCATCAGTGCCTGGAGGTAGTCGATCAGGGCCTGGAGCGATCCGAACCCGCGCCGGTCGGTGGCTTGCAGGCTCTCCAGGCTGAAGCGCCAGATCGGTTCGGCGCCGCCCGTCTCCTGCCACAGGCACAACACCAGCATGTGATAACGGACACGTACGGGGCCACTGCTGTAGCTGTGCGATGGCAGGGTCATTGCCGCTCCTGATGACCGCAGCCTACACAATGATCATTTGGAGATCATTTACCGGGAAGTGAAGCGCGCGTTACGGTTTCCGGCTTGTGCGACAGTGTGTGAGGGGCTCGGGCCCGCAAATGGGTGGTGCAGGGGGGGGCGCTGGACGACGCGCCTGTCGTTCAGGGAGTTGCGACCGAAGTTGGGGCTCAATCGCCTGCCGCTCACGGGCCCGCGGCAGGCGATTGACCGGGCGTGGCTTTTCGTTCGGCGAGCTCAACCTTTGGGGTGGGCGGAGACAGCCGGACGTTGGTCCGGGGCTTTGACGCGTTTCAAGTAGGTCGATACACAGCGCCGGGCCGTTGTCGTGATCCACTTATTGTGCAATCCAAGATGGACGATGGTCAGGACGGCCCACGCGACTCCAAACGCGACATGCAGGCGCTCTGGTACGCTCATCGCCTGGCTCGCTTCACCCAGACGGAGCGCCGCAGCCAGAGCTCCCCAGACGTTGGCCGCGATGAAGCACACCCACATGGCCCGATCGACCAAACGATTGGCTCGCAGCTTCGGCGGCAGCGTTCCAAGGCGGCGTCCGCGGAGTGCTTTGAGCCAACCCCAATGCCCGATGACGTGCAGCACGACGCCGGCCAAACCGAGTACCGCCGCAATGACATGTGCCGCCAGCCAGACCTGGCGTGCCTGACCCAGGAAGGTCGCGTGCATGGAGTGGGGCATGAACCGCCACAAAACAATGCCCGTCCCGGTCGTCAACAGCAGGCCCACCCAGTTCGCCACAGCGAGCCAGAAATTGGATTCGGTTCGGTTGATCACCGGCGTGCCTCCTGGGTCGGCGCGGTCTCGGCGAGGCGCAGGCCGGACGGAATTGCGGCGCTGCCCAGGGCGCCTGCGATGATGTGCAGGCCATACGGGACACAGGCCACGGCCATCAAGACGGCCGCGCTCAGATTGACGATCTCGAGCCCATCCGGTGTGGCCACCAGCAAGACGGCGATCAGGAACAGGGCGCTTTGCCAGCGCGGCAGCGTGCTGGATTTCAGCAGGGCGACAGCCTGAATGGCAAAGCCGATCGGCAAGCCCACGATGCCCCACAACAACACCAGCCAGCCCTGCTTCGAGAACAGTGCGAACACACCCGGCAGGGTCTGGGCGAAGACGCTTTCCGGCAGGGTGTCCAACGCGCTCATGGTCAGGCAGAGCGCGCCTTTGTCGGCGGCCAGCGCGATGGCGCCCACGCTGGCGATCACGCCACCCACCAATCCGGCCCAGGCCCCCGAGC
>JAEURK010000146.1 GCA_016789175.1 Anaerolineales bacterium | reverse complement strand
CACGACGACGCGCAGGGCGCAACGGGACGTGTCACTTTGCGCCCTGCGCGTCTTCGTGGTCCGTCTTTCCCCAGGTTTAACATTTCGCGCCAGGCGTATACAATAGGTTTATGCCCCTTCGCCCCGCCAGCCTGACGTTGGCCTATCTGGCCGCGCCGGACCCCGACCGGATCGCCGAGCACCTGATCGCCTTCGCGAACACCGACGGCGGCACGATTGTGTTGGGCGTTGACCCGGCCGGCGCGCCGGCCGGCCTGGCCGGGCCCGAGGAACTCGAAGGCGCGGTGCGCGCCGCCGAGCGGCTGTGTCGACCTCCGGTGACGCTCGGGCATTGGGAGCAGATCGAGGTGCCGGGCGGCACGTCCTACGCCATCCACGTGCCGCGCTCGCCCGAGCTGCATGCCCTGGCCGACGGGCGCGTGCTGCTGCGCGGCCGCGACGGCGACGGCTACGTCAACCGCCCGCTCGGCGGCGAGGAGATCCGCAGCCTGGCCGCCACCAAGAGCTCGGGCGACTTCGAGTCCGAGGCGGTGCCCGGCGCGCGCCGTGAGGACCTGGACGAGGCCGTGATCGCCGAGTACCTGGAGAAGCGCCAGCTCCGCCTGCGCCGCACCAGTGAGCAGACGCCGGACGAGGTGCTGCGCGAGATCGGGGCCCTGACCGAGACCGGCCAGCCGACCGCCAGCGGTGTGCTGCTCTTCGGCAAGAACCCGCAGCAATTCATCCCGCATAGCGGCCTGGTCTTTGTGCGCTTCCCGGGCACGGCGCCGGGCGCCGAGGACGGCTCAGCCGGTTATGGCCGGCGCGAAGAGTTCAACGGGCCGCTGGCGCGCGTGATCGAGGGCGCCTGGCAGGTGACCTGGAGCGAGATGTCGGTCGGGGCCGTCGTCAAGGGGCTCGAGCGCACCGACATCCACGAGTACCCGGCCTTTGCTGTGCGCGAGGCGCTGGTCAACGCAGTCTGCCACCGCGACTATCGGCTGCGCGGCCGCAAGATCGAGATCCGCATGTACGCCGATCGGCTCGAGGTGATCTCGCCCGGCGGCCTGCCCGGCTTCATCACGGTCGACAACATCGTCGACGAACACTTCTCGCGCAATCCGCGGCTGGTCAACGGCCTGTTCCAGTGGGGCTACATCGAAGAACTTGGCCTGGGCATCGATCGCATGATCGACGATATGGTCAGCGCCGGGCACCCACCGCCCAAGTTCTCGCCCAAGCCCTACTCGTTCACGGTCATGCTCTTCAACGCCCGCGACCGGCGACCGGTGCCGAAGTGGGAAAACGTCATGAATGAGCGCCAGGCCCGCGCGTTGCAGTTCATCCGTGACCACGGTCGGATCGCCAGCAAGGATTATCAGGACCTGTGCCCGGACGTCTCCCCCGAGACCCTGCGCCTCGACCTGGCCGACCTGGTCAACCGCGGCCTCTTGCTCAAAATCGGGGCCAAAAAGGGCACTTACTACGTGTTGAAGTAATCCAAGATATCCCCAGGGGATATGTTGGGTAACCGCTAAGACGCGAAGAGCGCCAAGTTGTCTAACTTGGCGCTCTTCGCGTCTTAGCGGTTAACATAATTATCGCAAGTTATCCCAATTGGGATATCTTGGCAAAGCGCGGGCGAGCCTTGAGTGCTCCGTCCTCCCAGTTCAACCCGGCGATTGTGGCCGCCGGCAGGCCGACCTGGGCCCGAAAGGTGTCGAAATCGCCCAGATCGCCGGTGACGAAGTAGTGCAGGTCAGGGTCGCGCGTCGGGCCTTGCCAGAGGCGGGCGGCCTGGCGGGCCACGGCCGGGGCCGGGTCGATCACGCGCACCCCCGGGCCACAGATTCGCTCCAGCAAGGGGATGACGAACGGGTAGTGGGTGCAGCCCAGCACCAGGGCGTCGATGCCGGCCGCCAGCATGGGCTCGACCCAGCCGCGCAGCAGGGCCTCGGTGTCGGGCGTGTCGAGCCGGCCGGCCTCGATCTGCTCGACCAGACCGGGGCAGGTCTGGCGCATGACGCGCACGTCCCGGGCGAAGCGCTCCACCACCGAGGCGAACAGCTCGCCCTGAAACGTGGCCGGCGTCGCCAGTACGCCTACGACGCCGCTGTGGGTGTGTTCAGCGGCCGGACGGACGGCGGGCTCCATGCCCACAAACGGGACGTCTGGATAAGCCGCGCGCAGCGACTTGAGCGCGGCGGCCGAAGCCGTGTTGCAGGCCACGACGATCTCGGTCGCGCCCTGATCCAGCAAGAAGCGCGTGATCGCGTGCGAAAAGGCGCGCACCTCGGCCATCGGGCGCGGGCCGTACGGCACCTGAGCCGTGTCCGCCAGGTAGAGCAGCGGCACGCCCGGCAACGCCTCGGGCAGATGGCGCAAGACCGAGAGACCGCCCACCCCGGAATCGAAGACGCCAAGCATACCGGTATTGTACGCGGAGCGAGGTCAGGGCGATCGAATCACAACTGATTCAAGCGGGTTTCTGCCGCGGATTGCGCAGTGGGGTTGTGTGCGTCCACAATCCGCGGCAAAAGATTGCGGGGCAATACGGTGCGATGGCCCTGGGCACGCGGCGGGCATGACCGCCAGGTGACCGGCAGCACTCGCGCATATGACCCCCGGCGCCCTACGCTGTCATCGTTCTGAGGCACCGCTGAAACGGATCGGCGACAGGCAATCCGCACATCAACATCAGCCAAACGCGCGCCAGAACGGGAGATCAACATGCTTTCGCAACTCAAGCAACAGTCCAACACCACAATCCGCCAGATCGGCGCCGGGGTAGCTTTCATCGCCATCGGCCTGTTCCTGCTCATCGCCCAGAACCTGGCCATCGACTGGCTTGGCCTGGCCATCCTGCCCGGTCTGGGTCTGATCTTCCTGACCTGGGGTCTGATCACGCGCACGCCCGGCCTGCTCATCCCTGGCGGGATCCTGAGCGGCCTGGGGGCCGGCGCGATCGCCATCGACCTGTGGGGCGCCGCGTTGCCCGATCTGCAGCAGGGCGGGATCTTCATGCTGGCCTTCGCCGCCGGCTGGGCCCTGATCACCCTCCTCTCGGCCCTGATCGGCCAACCCATGCTGTGGCCGCTCATTCCCGGTGGGATCATGGCCCTGGTGGCTGCCGCCGTCTTCGGCTTCAACGGTGCGCAACAGGCGCTGGAACTGGTCGGCCGCTTCTGGCCCGTGATCTTCATCGTGATCGGCCTGGCGACGCTGCTGCGCCGCCGCGCCTGAACTGGTCTGACGCAGTCAACGGGGGTGTCCCGCAACGGCGACGCCCCCGTTTTGCGCCAGCGCGCTATCCTTCAAAGACCCTGTGAACGAGAGAGACACAAACATGGACAACATCCTGGAAGCGCGCGAGTTGCGCAAGACCTACGGCGAGAACGAGGCCGTCAAGGGCGTGTCGTTCGAGATCAAGACCGGCGAGATCTTCAGCCTGCTCGGCCCGAACGGCGCCGGCAAGACGACCACGATCTCGATGCTCTCGGGCCTGATCGCGCCCACCGGCGGCGACGCCGTGATCGCCGGCCACTCGATCGTGAGCGACTCGCTGCGCGTGCGCGAACGGATCGGCGTGGTGCCGCAGGAGATCGCGCTCTACGACGACCTGACCGCGCGCGAGAACCTGACGTTTTGGGGTCAGATGTACGGCCTCGGCGGCGCCCGGCTGAGCGCCCGCATCGCGGCCGTGCTCGAGCAGATCGGCCTGAGCGATCGCGCCAACGAGCGGGTCAAGACGTATTCGGGCGGCATGAAGCGTCGGGTCAATATCGGCGTCGGCCTGTTGCACGAGCCGCAGCTGTTGTTCATGGATGAGCCGACCGTCGGCATCGATCCGCAGAGCCGGCGCGCGATCCTTGACACCGTCAAGGCCCTCAACGCCCTGGGGATGGCCGTGCTCTACACCACCCACTACATGGAGGAGGCGGCCGAGCTCTCAAACCGGGTCGGCATCATCGACCACGGCCGCATGATCGCGCTCGGCACCCAGCGCGAGCTGGCGCAGCAGATCGGCGGGCGTGAGACGCTCAGCCTGCACATCAGCGACGACCAGAATAGCTCGGCCCTGGCCGACGTGGTGCGCGCGCTGCCCGGCGTCGACCAGGCGTCTGCCATGGACCACACGGTCTCGGTCATCGTCGCCTCGGCGGCGGAGGCGCTGGCGCCTGTCGTCGGCGCGGCCAGTGCGCACGGTTTCCGGATCAAGGGCGTCGAAGTGGCCGAGCCGGATCTCGAATCGGTCTTCCTGCACCTCACTGGCCGCGCGCTGCGTGACTGAGACCGGCACCCATTCATTGGATCACCCATGTCTAAATCACTCTTGATCGCCTGGAAAGATCTGACCCTCGCGTTTCGCGACATCGGCGGTCTGCTGCTGATGCTGCTGGCGCCGTTTGCGCTCACGATCGGCATCGGCCTGGTAACCGGCCGTTTCTCGGGCGACGCCAACACCGGCCTGAGCGACATCCCGGTCGTGATCGTCAACCAGGACGAGGGCACCATCGGCGAGACGATCGTGGCCATCTTCACCTCGAGCGACCTGGCCGCCTTGCTCGACCCCACGACCCTGGCCGACGCCGGCGCGGCGCGCGCCGCCATCGACGCCGATGAAGCCGCGGCGGCCGTGATCGTGCCCGCCGGTTTCTCGGAGGCCGTGTTCACAGCTGCCGAGGCTGCGCCACAGATCGAGGTCGTGCTCAACCCGGAGCGCCCGGTCAGCGCCGGCGTGGTCCAGGCGATCGTCGAAGACGTGCTCAGCCGGGTCGAGGTCGGGCGGGTCGGCGGCCAGGTGGCCATCGAGCAGCTACTGCAGACCGGTCGAATCACGCCCGATCAGGCCGGCGCGATCGGCCAGGCCTTTGGCGAGCAGCAGGCCTCAACCGCCGGCGGCACGATCACGGTCAGGCGGGTCGATGTCAGCGGGCGCGCGGCCGAAGCGTTCGACGTGCTTACCGTCATCGCCCCTGGCTTCGCGTTGATGTTCTTGATGTTCACCGTGACCAACGCCGGACGCACGATCGTTCAGGAGCGTCTCGCCGGCACGTTGCCGCGCCTGCTGGTGGCGCCGATCGGCGCCGGGCAGGTGTTGGGCGGCAAGCTGGTCGGCATCTTCCTGATCGGCGTCGCGCAGGTCGCGATCCTGATCGTTGCCAACGGCCTGCTCTTCAGCGTCAACTGGGGCGATCCGCTGGCGGTGGCCCTGCTCGTCCTGGCCTCGGCGGCCGGCGCCGCCGGCTGGGGCGCCCTGCTGGCCGCGCTGGCCCAGAGCCCGGCCCAGATCGGCGGGCTCGGCTCGGCGCTGATGCTGATTTTTGGCATCCTGGGCGGCAGCTTCGGCAATGTGCTCACGTTGCCGGCCTGGTTGATGCCCGCGGCCTGGATCACGCCGAACTACTGGGGCATTCAGGGTTTTGCGGCCCTGGGCACCGGAGCCGGTCTGGCCGAGATCGCCCCGCACCTGGGCGCGTTGCTGGCCATGGCCGTGGCGCTCTTCGGGGTCGCAATCGTAACGTTTCGCCGCCGCGGGCTGGTGTAATGGAGGAGAGAGGAGGAGGAGGGAGGAGTAAAGAGCGCAGGTCCTTCTTCCCTCCTCCCTCTTCCCTCCTCCGCACTTGAGAGGTCGCTATCATGAACAAAGTCATTGCCATCGCCTGGAAAGATGCGCTGGTTCGCTTCGCGAGCCGCATGGAGCTGCTGTTCTTCATCATCCTGCCCGTGGTGTTCACGTTCTTGCTCGGCGGCGGCCTGGGGGGCGGCGCCGGTGAGGCCGACAGTCGCCTGCCGATCGCGATCGTCGATCAGGCCGGCACGCCGTTGGCCGCCGAGTTGCGTGCGGCCCTGGCCGACTCGCCCACCGTGCGCGTGACCGAAGCCGATGAGGCCGCGGCGGAGGCCGCCCTGGACTCCAAGGACGTCGTCGCCGTGCTCGTCATTCCGGCCGGTTTTGACAGCGACGGCCAGGATCTGGCGCTCGAGCTGCGCGCCGCCGGGAACGAGATCAACGCCCTGGCGGTCGAACAGGCCATCAACGCTGCGGCCGCGCGGGCCGGGCAATCGCTGGCGGCTGCGACAGCGATCACGGCTCAGGCCGCTGAGCTGCGCGCCTTTGCCGACACTGCCGAGCGGCAGAGCTTCTTCGACAGCGCCCAGTCGCGGGCCCGCACGCTGTTGGCCGAGGCGCCCGGCCGGCTCAAGACCACGCTCGGCGCGACGGCGGATCCGATCGCGTACGAGCCGGCCGCCAATCAAAGCGCCGGGCAAATGATCACGTGGGTCTTCATCCCCTTGATCGGGATCTCGGCCCTCTTCGCCTTCGAGCGCGAGCAGGGCACCTTGCGGCGCATGTTCGTCACGCCGACGCGCAAAGGCACGGTGTTGCTCGGCACAATCGGCGGGCAGGTCGTGATGGCCCTGGTGCAGATGGGGCTGCTTGTAGCGTTTGGCACGTTCGTGATGGGGATCGACTGGCTGCGCGATCCGGTTGCGCTGTTCGCCGTGTTGTTCGCGGCCGGGCTGGCGGCGGGCGCGCTCGGGACGATGCTGGGAACGTTCATCAAATCGGAGCGCCAGGCCAGCGGGCTGTCGATCATGGTCGGTATGGTCATGGCGCTCATGGGCGGCTGCTGGTATCCGGTCGAGCTGTTCCCGGAGGCGGTGCGGGCGGGCGTGCAGGTGCTGCCGACCTACTGGGCCATGCAGGGTCTGCTCGACGTCGTGTTGCTCGGCGGCGGATTGTCGGCGGTGTGGCCCGAGGTCGGCGTGTTGCTCGGTTTCGCCGCGCTCTTCTTCGCGGTCGGCGTCGCGCGCTTTCGTTACGAGTGAGGGGGCCCCATGTGGTACAACCCGATCGTTACCGCGATCTTACGCTCCCCGTTTCATGGCCTGATGAGCGGCGCCTACGTCCTGGTGAGCTTCCAGGGCCGCCGCAGTGGCGAGACATACACCACGCCCGTGCAGTACAAGCGCAGCGGCGATACGCTGGCCTTCGTCACGCGCCGAAAACGGCGGTGGTGGCGCAACCTGCAGAGCGGTGCGCCCGTCGCGCTGTGGCTGCAGGGCCGGGCCCGGGCCGCCCAGGCCGACGTGCTGACCGGGCCGGACGAAGCGGTCGCGGCCGAGATCGTCAGGATCTACGCGCCGCTGTTCACGCCCGAGCGGGCCGCCGCCATGGCCCCCGAGAGCGTGGTCGTGACGCTCAGGCTGGGTGATTCTAACCTTTGACCTGACAGGTCCACCCGCGATTCTCGGGAAACATAGGCCATTCAAAAACCGTATTCAAAGAATCTAGGTCGATTTTCTAACCAACGCATGCCGCCCGGCGTGACCTCCGGCACTCGGCCACATGACCGCCCCGGCCGTACAAAGGGTGATCACACTCGAGACCCCTTCCGGAGAACCCATGACCGCCGTCACCATCCCCCACGAAACCGCTCCGCCGCGTCTGCCTGCCTGGTGGACCACTCAGCGCCCGTTGATCGCCGCCGCGCTCGGCGGCCTGCTCCTGCTCGCCATCGCCGCCGTCGGCCTGGCGCTCGATCCGCGCACGATCACGGGCGCGCCGGCCTGGATGAAGCCCGCCAAGTTCGCGCTCTCGACGGCGCTCTATGCCGTCACAATGGCCTGGATACTGCGCCACATCGACGGCCATCGCCGCCTCGTCAGCCTGATCGGCTGGGGCACGGCCACGGTCTTCGCGCTCGAGCTGGCGCTGATCGTCCTGCAGGTCGTGCGCGGCGTGCGCAGCCACTTCAACTTCGTCACCCCGCTCGACGCCGCCCTGTTCTCGGCCATGGGTGCCGCGATCACGTTCGCGCTCGTCCTCAACGTGCTGGCCGCGGTGTTGATGATCCGCCAGCGCTTCGCCGATCCGGTCCTGGCCGTCAGCCTGCGCTTCGGGCTGGTGATCACGGCCATCGGGGCCGGTGTCGCCTTCCTGATGACGCAGCCGACGCCGGATCAACTGGCCGCGCTGCAGACCGGCGCGGCGCCGGTCGAGATCGGCGCGCATAGCGTCGGCGTCGGCGACGGCGGCCCAGGCCTGCCCATCGTCGGCTGGAGCACGACCGGCGGGGATCTGCGCATCCCGCATTTTGTCGGCCTGCACGCGCTCCAGGTCCTGCCGCTGCTCGGCCTGCTGCTCTCGCGCATCGGCACCGCTCTCAGCCAGCGCCGACGGGTCGCTCTGACCTGGATCGGTGGCGTCAGCTATCTGATCCTGGTCGGGCTGCTGACCTGGCAGGCGCTCCGCGGCCAGCCGCTCCTGGCGCCGGACGCCGCGACCGTGACGGCGCTGGCCTTCTGGCTGGGTGGCACGCTGCTCAGCGCGGCCGTTGCGGTCGCCTGGCCGCACGCGCCCCAGGGTGACCGGGCATGACGCCGGATCTGCTCTTCGCGCTGAGCAACATCCTGGTGCTGCCGTTCTGGCTGCTGATGATCGCCGCGCCCGGCTGGGGCCTGACGCGGCGGATCGTCGCCTCGCCCTGGATCGCGGCGGCGCCGGCCGTGCTCTACGTCACCCTGGTTGCACCACAGTTGCTCGACTTGCTCGTCAGCCTGGCGAACCCGCAGCCCGCCGCCATCGCGGCTTTGCTCGGCACGCCGCTCGGCGCGACCATCGCCTGGGCGCACTTCCTGACCTTCGATCTGTTCGTCGGCCGCTGGGCCTATCTGGATGCCCGTGAGCGCGGCCTCTCGGCCTGGATCGTCAGCCCGTTGCTGGCCCTGATCCTGCTGCTGGGCCCACTGGGTTTCCTGCTATATTTGCTGGCGCGCCTGCTGCGCACACCAAGCACCGCCAGCCCCGGACAGCTGCAATGAATCGTCACATGACCGCCAACACACCCAACAATCTGCTGATGAACCTGGCCGGCTGGCTGACCGTGTTGGCGGTCATGTTGATCTCGTGGATCAGCATCGATGATCCTGTCGCCCGGTGGCTCGGCACCGGTCTCTGTCTGGCGTTCGGCCTGATGGACTTCGTGCCGATGTTCTGGCAGAGCGCCCGAAACGCGACGTTCTATCTTCTGATCGAATCTCTGATCACTGCCGGGCTGTTTCTCACAGGCCCCAACAGCTTCGCGGCGCCGGTGCTCTTCTTCGTGCTCAGCTCGAAGGCGATGATGATGGTGCCGGCCCGCATCGGCCTGCTCTGGATCGCGGCTTTCGGCGTGATCACGTATGTCTTTCTTGCGATCAACATGGGCGCCCTGGCCGGTCTGGTGACCCTGCTGCCTTATATCGGCGGCTATGTGTTCTTCGGCGCGTTCGGGAAGAACGCGCAAGACGCCGAAGACGCCCGTAACAACGCGCAGCGTCTGCTGAGCGAGCTGCAGGTGACGCACGCGCAACTGCGCGAGAAGTCCGAGCAGGTTGAGCAGCTGGCGGTCGCCGACGAGCGCAATCGCCTGTCGCGCGAGATACACGACTCGCTCGGTCATCGCCTGACGGTGGCGGTCGTCCAGCTGGAGGGAGCCCAGCGCCTCGTGCCGACAGACCCCGAGCGCGCCAGTCGCATGATCGGCACTGTGCGCGAGCAGATGAAGGAAGCTTTGGCCGACCTCCGCCGCACGCTTCAGGCGTTGCGCGGCCCCAGCGAAGACGAGCTGCCGCTCGGCCCGGCGCTCTCGAAGCTCACCCGCCAGTTCCAGGACGCGACCGGTCTGCCCGTGCAGTTGCACGTCGCGCCCGATCTGCCGCACCTGACCGACTCGCAACGTCACACGCTGTTTCGCGGCGCGCAAGAAGCGCTGACCAACGCCCAACGCCATGCCCAGGCGCGCCACGTCTGGGTCGAGCTGGCGCCGTGCGCCGACGGCGTGCGTCTGAGCGTCGACGACGATGGCCGCGGCCTGCCGGTCGAGCTCGGCGACGGCCTCGGGCTGCGCGGTCTGCGCGAACGCGCCGACGCCGTGGGAGGCGCGCTGACCCTCGGCCCCAGCCTGCACGGCGGCGCGCAGATTGCGGTAACGGTGCCGGTGACGACTGAAGAGACGGCTGCTTAAGGCAGCCCCAGGGGGTGACATGATCCGCATCCTGCTCGTCGACGATCAACGCCTGATGCGCGACGGCCTGCGCACCCTGCTCGAGCTCGAGGCCGACTTCGAGATCGTGGGCGAGGCCGGCGACGGCCAGGCCGGGCTCGACGTCTACGATCAGACCCGGCCGGACGTGGTGTTGATGGACATCCGCATGCCGCAGATGAACGGCGTGGAAGCGACGCGCCGGCTGATGGCCCGCGAGCCAGAGGCACGCGTGATCATCCTGACCACGTTCGACGACGACGCCAACGTGTTCGAGGGCCTGCGCGCCGGCGCGCGCGGTTATCTGTTGAAGGATCTTTCAGGAGCCGAACTGGCTGGCGCGATCCGCACGGTGATGAGCGGCGGCGCACTGATCGAGCCCTCGGTGGCCCGCAAGGTCTTCGCCGAGTTTGCGCGCCTGGCGCCGGCCGCGCGCCCGGCCGAGCTCCCCGAGCCGCTCTCCGAGCGCGAGCTCGGAATTCTGCGCCTGGTCGCCGACGGCCTGAGCAACAAGGAGATCGCGCTCAAGCTCAGCCTGGCCGAGGGCACCGTCAAAAACTACGTTACCAACGTCCTCGCCAAGATCGACGCCCGTGATCGCACGCAGGCGGCCTTGAAGGCGCGTGAGTTAGGGCTGCTGTGAGGGAAGAGGGAGGAGGGAGGAGGGAAGAGGGAGGAGCGAACATTGCCGCGCTATTCGCTCCTCCCACCTCTCTCCTCCCTCTTCCCGTTTGCGGCTGCCTCGACGAATCCGACAAACAACCGCTTCATCTCCGGCAGCGCCTGCAGGTTCTCGGGGTGCCATTGCACGCCCAGCAGGAAGGGATGCCCGGGCAGCTCGACGCCCTCGATGACGCCGTCCGGCGCGTGAGCCACGACCTCCAACCCCGACGCGACGTCGCGCACGGCCTGATGGTGGCGGCTGTTGACGCGCACGATCGGTGTGCCGAGCACGTCGGCCAGTCGCGAGCCCTCAGCGACCTGCACCGCATGCGCCAGATGTTCGCGCGGCGCGTCACGCAAAAAGAAGCTGTGGCGCACCGCGCCGGGCACCTGGCTCGGGATGTCCTGGATCAGCGTGCCGCCCAGGGCCACGTTGAGCACCTGGATCCCGCGACAGACCGCCAGCAGGGGCAGGCCCGAGGCCACGGCGTCGCGGGCCAGCCCGATCTCGAGCGCATCCCGCAGCGGATCGACGTCGTCGGATAGCTTGGGGTGCGGGGCCTCGCCGTACGCGGCCGGGTCGACGTCGCCGCCGCCCGGGAGCAACAGACCGTCAAGCCGCGCAGCCAGCGCCTGTCGATCCTCCTCCGTCAGCCCGAGCGGGATGATGACCGGCAATGCGCCGGCGCCCCGCAACGCCTCGACGTAGGTGCGCAGCACACCCTGCACGTCCTGGTCGGGCAGCGGGAGATAACCAGAGGACCAACGCTCGGCGGTCAGGCCGATCAGGGGTTTAAGCATAGGATCTCGCAGAAACAAAAACGCGGCCGGCGTTGGTCGCCGGCCGCGTTTCGATAGGCTTCAAGCTCAGGCGTCGACGCGCGCCTTTTCCTTCAGGCGAGCCGCCTTGCCGCGCAGATCACGCAGGAAGTACAGCTGGGCGCGGCGGACGCGGGAACCGCGGAACAGGTCGACCTTCTCGATGCGCGGCGAGCGCATCAGGAAAGTGCGCTCAACACCCACGCCGTGCGAGGCGATGCGCCGCACGGTGAAGTTGGCCTGATTACCGCCCTTGCGCACGCGGATCACGATGCCCCGGAACTCCTGGACACGTTCCTTGTTGCCTTCGCGGATCTTCACGTGCACGGAAACATTGTCGCCGGGCTCAAGGTAAGGGATGGTCTTGTTGCGCGGCGCTTCAACGGCTTTGATCAAGTCTGGCATGTCACACGCTCACTCTCTGGGCAAACGAAACCGCCCCACAACCCAGGGCGGCCAAGCCAGAAGAGTATACCAGATGGGTGGGAGACGATCAAGGGCCGAGAATCGACGAAAAGTAAGGAGGAAGGAGCGCCACCCTCCACCGTCCTCCCTTTCACCCGGCCAAAAGCGGCAGCCCCAGAAACAGCGTCGCCAGGCTTTTGGCGTCCTGGATCTCGCCGCTGCGGGCTTTGGCCAGGGCCTCCGCCACCGGCACTTTGACGATTTCGATCAGCTCGTCCTCGTCCTGCGGGAGGGCGTCGGGCGTGAAGCCGCTGGCCAGGAAGACGTGCATCTTCTCGGTCGAGTAGCCCGGGGCCAGCCAGAAGGACCCCAACGGCACCAGGCTGGCCGCGCGCTGGCCGATCTCCTCCCGGAGCTCGCGCCCGGCGGCCAGCGCCGGATCCTCGCCGGCGTTGAGCGTGCCGGCCGGCAGCTCGAGCAGCAGCGCGCCGGCCGAGTGCCGGTACTGGCGCACAAACCAGATCTGACCATCTTCGAACGGCAGCATCGTCACAGCGGCGCTGTGGGTGACGGTCTCGATCCGATGGCGGCGGCCCGGGGCATACTCGACGTCGTCGACCCGCACGCCGAACGCGCGGCCCGTGAACTTGACTTCGCTGGCATGGACAGGGGGTGTGGTCATAGGGCTCCTGTGAAACGGCGACGGGCGACGCATGCGTCGCCCGTCGCCCGAAAGGTCATGCCAGTGCGCTCAGGGGAAGCGGATGACCTGGCCCACCTGGATCTGATACGGCCACGCGATGTTGTTCGCGGCCGCCAGTTGCTCGGTGGTGATCCCGCAGTTGTACGCCAGCCGGAACAGGTTGTCGCCGGTGCGCACCGTGTACTGGCCGCTGCAGGCCGAGCCTGCCGCCACAGTCGGCACGGCCGTGGCAACCGGGGGCTGCCCGACCGCGGCGCCCGGGATGGCCAGCTGCTGGCCGACGCTCAGGTCGGTCAGGTTGACCCCGGGGTTCGCGGCCTGGAAAGAATCCAGTGAGATCCCGCACTTCTGGGCGATCCGCAGGGCCCAATCGCCGCCCTGCACCACATACGGGCTGGCGCAGGTCGCCACGCCGGCCACGCCCCCGAGGGCATCCGTCGGCGCGGCCGTGGGCACGACCACGACAGCCGTCGGCAGCGCGGTGGGCAGGGCATTGGGGTCGGTCGTGGGCACCGCCGTGGCCAACACGGGCTGCCCCCCGCCGGCCGCAGCCGTCTGGGTCAGGGCGATCGCCGTGCTCAACGCCTCGATGGTCGGGTCGCCGTCCTTGGGATCGGAGCCGTCGACGCTCAAACCGCCGTCGAGGGCATCGGTGGGCACCGGGGTGCTGGCGGCGCGCGCACACGCGGATAACAGCAGAGCAGCCACGGCCAACCCGGCCAGCAGGCTGTAACGTTTGGACATTCGGGCCTCCTTGAACGTTCTCAGTTATAGATCACAATGCGCAGGGCCGCAACATTCGACCCAGGGCGCCGCAGCCCCCTGTCGGATCTGGGCTTGGGCCGCGAAAGAGGCAGCTGCTGGGATCGTTCGCCCCCCCCCGATCTCAAGCGCCGAGCGCTACCGCGCCGCCCACAGGCCGGTCTCGAGCTCGCGCAAAAACAGGTCCGCCAGTGCCTGCGGCCGGTGGGCGTGGATGTCGTGATCGGTGTGATGAAACCACTCGGTGCGGCTGCGTGGCAGCCCGACCTCGGCCGCGGCCACCATGCGCTCCGCCCGGGCCTGGTCGGCTGACGCTCCGCGCTCGGCCGGGCAGATCAAGACCGGCGCGGCGACGCGCGGGTACAGCGTCGTCGGGTCCTGCTCCCACATCGCGCGCACGATCTGCATGTGGCGCTCGAGCGTCAGATTCGCGCGCAGGCCGCCGTCCGGCAGGGTTGCGAAGTTGCCCAGCACGGCCTCGGTTGCCTCCGGGCTCCAATCGGGGTGCCCGGCACGGATCCGCTCGAGCAGGTGCTCGGGCCGGATGCCGTACAGCTGCGGCGGACGCAGCCGGTCCGCCACGGCCTCCCAATCCTCGCCGATGCCCGCCCGCACGTTGAGGAAGCCGCCGTCGACAAAGGCCAGGCCGCGCGCCGCCTCAGGATGCTCGGCGCCGAAGGCCAGCACGACGTTGCCGCCCCACGACTGCCCGGCAATCACGGGCGGCTCGTGCAGACCCAGAGCGACGAGCAAATGGCTCAGATCCGCCACAAAGGTCGGGAAATCGTAGAGGCCGTCGGGCTTATCGCTCAGGCCATGCCCGCGCTGGTCGACCGCGATCGCCCGGTGCCCGGCCGCCGACAGCCGCTCGGCGACGCCGCCCCATAGCAGGCTGTTGCTGGCCAGACCGTGCAACAACACAAAGGCCGGCTCGCGCCCCGGCCAGTCACGCACCGACAAAGTGATTTCGCCGACGTTGACGCGGTATAGTTGAGGTGCAGCTGTGCTCATGATTGTCAGGGAGCATATCACGCGGACCCCAGGAGAGGAGTCGCGGCATCGGGCCCGTCAGGGCTCGTTCTCGCGTCACGGAAAGCGATGAGCGATTACGGCGAACTGGTGATCATGGGCTCGGGCGAACTGGCCGACTCGATGGCCGAGGTCCATCGCGCGTTGCTGGCTGCGCATCCCGACCCGCGCCCGGTCTTCCTCAACAGCCCGGCGGGCTTCGAACTCAACCTCGAGAATATCAACCATAAGGCCGCCGCCTATTTCGAGCGCAACTTCGGGCTCGCATTGGCCGTGGCCGACTTCCCGGGGCCGCAGGGCACACCGGCCCAGATCGCGGCCGCCCTGACGACGATCCGAACCGGCAACTACCTGTTTGCCGGGCCGGGTAGCCCGAGCTACGCGCTCCGGGTCTGGCGCAACAGCCCGGTCTTTGCGGCCGTGCTCGAACGCTGGCGTGAAGGCGCGACCCTGATCTTCTCGTCAGCCGCCGCGCTGACATTGGGCGCGCATACCATCCCGGTCTACGAGATCTACAAGGTCGGCGCCGACGTGCACTGGCTGCCGGGCCTGGACGTGCTGGGCGAGCTCGGGCTGCCGGCCGCGGTCGTGCCGCACTGGAACAACCGCAGCGGCGACCAGCACGACACGCGCTTTTGCTTCATGGGCGCGCCGCGTTTGCGTCAACTTGAAATGCTGCTGCCGTCCGAAGCCCTGCTGATCGGGGTGGATGAATACACAGCCGCGCGCATCCGGCCCGCCGCCGGCAGCGGCGACGTGCTCGGCGTCGGGACGGTGGCGATCCACGCCCACGGGGCCGCGCATGCCTTCAGCCGCGGCGAGACCTTCACGCTCGACACCTGGCGCGGCCTGAATGTGGCTGCCGCCGCGATGCCCGAGATCGATGGCGGGCTCGACCCCGACGCCCCTGCCGCCGACACGGCGCCCGTCTCCGCCATCGACGACATCACGCCCCTGCGCGACCGCGCCGATCAGGCCTTGCGCGCGGGAGATTTCGCGGACGCGGTCGAGGCCCTGGTCGGCCTCAGCCTGATCACCCAGGCCGGCCTGGAGCAGGGCGTGCACGATCGCGCCGATTGCGCGGCCCAGGCCCTGGCCACGCTCCTGCCGCGCCTGGCCCAGCTCAAGCCCAAGCCCGTTGAGGATCATGCGACCGCGTTGATGGATCTGATGCTGACGATGCGGGCGCACCTGCGCGCTGCCAAGCAATGGGCGCTCGCCGATCAGCTCCGCGACGGGCTGACCGCGCTCGGCTATCGCATCAACGACACGCCCGACGGCGCGACCTGGCAAAGAAGTGGGTGATTGTTCGAGCGCGCGGTAGCGTTCAATCACCTCATCATCGAAACTGCTCAGCCCGGTTGTGAGCAGACTGGCGAGAAACGAGGGGATGCGCACGGGGCTCCGCCCCCGACCTGCGCATCCCCTCGTTTTTCGCCAAACTTCCTGCCGGCAGAGCAGTAAACCCTCATCCACTCTTCAGGATGTGCGTCACGATCGTAGCGCCCGAGCCGCCGATGTTCTGGGCCATGCCGATACGCGCGCCGTCGACCTGGGTGCCCGTGGCCGTGCCGCGCAGTTGCTCCACCAGCTCACAGATCTGATAGACGCCGGTGGCGCCCACCGGATGGCCGCGGGCTTTGAGCCCACCGCGGGTCGCGATCGGCACACGCCCGGTCGGCACGATCTCGCCGTCCAGGGCCAGGCGCGGACCCTGCCCTCGCTCGGCGAAGCCGCAGGCCTCGAGCGAGAGCGCGGCCATGATCGAGAAGGCGTCGTGCAACTCGAAGACGTCGATGTCGGCCGGTCCGACCCCGGCCTGGGCGTAGGCTTTGCGGGCCGAGAGCTCGGCCGCTGAAAGCCAGAGCGGGTCACGCCGGTCGTGGATGGCAAGCGTATCGGTGGCCGAGGCTGAGCCCGCGATGGTGATGCGTGGACGGCCGTTGCTCGCCACAGCGTCCACCGGCACGATCAACACGGCGGCGGCGCCGTCGCCGGTCGGCGAGGCGTCGAGCAGGTTGATCGGCTCGGCCACCATGCGGGCTTTCTTGTACGCGCGCGCGTCGACCTTCTCGTGCAGGCGGGCGTAGGGGTTGTGCATCGCATTGCCGTGCGCGTTGACCGCGAACGGCGCGAAGTCGTCCTTGGTCCAACCATACTCGTGCAAATAGCGCTGCATCACCAGGGCATTGAGGGCCACAAAGGATACGCCCTGGGCGGCCTCCCAGTCGGAGTCGGCCGCCGTAGCCAGACCACCGGTTGTGGTGGCCGGCACCGTGTCGGTCATCTTTTCGACGCCGACCGCCAGCGCGCTGTCCATCACGCCCGAAGCCACGGCCATCAGGGCCTGGCGCACCGCAGCGCCGCCTGAGCCGCAGGCCGCCTCGATTTTGACCGCCTCGGTGCCGCGCAGGCCGATCCAATCGGCCAGCAGGGCGCCCAGGTTCTCCTGACGATTGAGCGTGCCCGAGAGCATGTTGCCGACGAACAGCCCGTCGACGCCCTGGCGGTTCGCATCGGCCAGGGCCGCCAGGGCCGCCTCGCCCGCAATCTCGCGGATGGATTTGTCCCAGTGTTCGGAGATCGGCGTCATGCCGATCCCCAGGATTGCTACCGAACGCATACTCTTCACTTTATCGCCGGGCCGCCCTCAAAAGCTCTCAGGGGGCAATCAGCGCGTGGCGCATCGCTGCACTATGTCAACCGGTGCGCCAGCGCGCCCCGGACTTTTCATTGTAACGCGGGTTAGCGAGCGTTGGGCGAGCCAGCTCCAGGTGGTGTGCCTGCCCGCGTTGATGGTGTTGGCAAACCCGCTCGCACGTTGTCCGGAGCCCCGGAAGGGGCCTGACCGGTACACGGATGTTCACGGATAGCACGGATCACACGGAAACATCTCGAGTGGCTCCATGCCATCCGTGAACATCCGTGTGATCCGTGTACTAGGCCAGCTGCCCGAATCCGGTTCGCCAACAGGACCACGAGTTACCGCTCAACCGAAGAGGAAGCCGTAGAGCTTGCGAGCCGGGGTGCGCGCGACGACCTCCATCAGCACCATCGCTGCGCCGGCCGTGGCCACGAAGAGCACCGGCAACAACACCCAACCGGGCACCGTCGGCCAAATCCCTTCGAGGACGCGCGCGAACGCGCCCAGGAAGATGTAATGGGTCAGGTACAGGCCGTAAGTGCGCGCTCCGAAACGAGACAGCAGTCGATCGCCCGGGAAGCGCAGGTGCTCGGCGGAGGCGAAGGTCAGGATCAGGCTGATGGAGAACAGAGTCGACGTCAGCTTGGTCTGGTCGCCGCCCAACGGCCAGAACTCACCGCCGCGCCCATACGCAATCCAGGCCTCACCCACCGACGCGCTGAAGAGCGCCAGGGTCAGCCAGGGCAGGATGGGCTTTAGCCGCGCCAGCCAGGCTTGCGCCGCCTGCGGATAAAGGCCCAGCACCAGGCCGAGCGGGAAGAAGAACGCAAGGCGCAGGTAATGGAGCGGGCCGACCTGCAGCCAGGGCACGACCTCCGCCGGCAGGAGCGTCGAATACAGACGCGTGTAAAACAGCGCCAGGGCCAGGATCTGCACGAGGGCGGCCCCAAACAGCAGCCCGCGCGGGTTGTGTCGCGCCCAGCGCGCCAACCACGGAGTCACCAGGTAGTGCGCCATCAGTAACGGGATGAAGTAGTAATGCACGAAGGGCGTTGCAACCAGCTCGCCCCACGCCACCCGGCGCGTCAGCGCGACGTGCAGGGCGAAATCCACGCCGGACCAGATCAGCCAGGGCCAGAGCAAATTACTCAAGCGCGCGTTGATGATCGGCCAGCGTAGCTCGGTCTTTCCGCCGGCCGTGGCGTACGCGATGAAATAGCCGGCGATGGCCAGAAAAGCCGCGATGGCACATTTGCCGACCTGGTCGGCGATCAGATACGGGAGCCCGGCCGGGTCGCCGGGCGCGAAGCGCTCCAGGACGTGCCAGTTGGCGTGATTGAACACCACGGCCAGGATCGCAAAACCGGAGAGCAGCGGGACCGAACGTCGCATCGTGGCGTGTCCGCCTCTACCCGAGCAGGTTCAGGGCCGGCGCGCGCAGGTAGGCCGTAGCACGCCGCTTGCTTTCGATGTCGCGCACAACCCGCTCGACCTGCTCGACCGTGACCTCCAGCGCAGCCGCGACCTCGGCCGGCGCGACCCCGCGCTCATGGCCGAGCCAGATCGCATCGAGCAACCCGAACGGCAGTCGATAGAAGAACTCCTCCTGGGTCTGGCCGCCCGGGTACGTGTCGGTCGTGGGCGTGCGGGCCTGGATCGCGTCCGGGATGTTCAGGGCCTGCGCGAGTTGATAGACCTGAGTCTTGTAGAGGTGGGCGAGCGGCTGCAGATCGACGCCGCCGTCACCGTGCTTGACGAAGAACCCGAGCTCGTGCTCGTTCTTCTGGGCCGTGCCCACCACGGCATAGTTGCGCAGCTCGGCGTGATAGTACAGCATCGACATCCGCAGCCGTTGTTTGAAGTTCGAAGCGCCGACGATCTGCGCGAATTCTTTGACCGGCAGGCGTTGACCGTGCTCGACGCCGTCCGGGTCGGTGACCACCAGCCGAAAGACGTTGAGCGTCGCCTGCTCGAGGACGTCGCCGGCGAGCGCGATCTTGGCACCCCACCCGGGGCCGTACGCGGGCACCACGCGCCGGATGGCTTCATCTCGCCGCGCGTAACAGCCCGCGCCCGCCAGGGCGCCGCTGATGTCCTCGGTGACGGTCTCGACCTCGAACTGCGCGGCCAGCTGATGGGCCAGCGGCGCGCTCTCGGGGCTCGACTCCTGCTCGGGCAGCAAGACGCCCAGGACGCGCCCCGGACCGAAGGCGCGTGTGCACAGCGCGAGCACGACCGATGAGTCGACGCCGCCGCTGATGCCGACGACGGCGCCGTAGCGGCGCAGAGTGTGATGGACCTGCTGACGCAGCCACTCCGAGATCCGCTCGACCTCGGCCACGGCGTCCAGGTTTAAGTCAGCACGCGAGAAATGGGTGGACATGGATCGATCAAGAACCCGAATCGGGCCGGCCCCGTGAGCCGCGCCCGGTACTAAGCGGCCGGCACGGCGTCGACGCATTTCAAAGGCGGCAGAGCCCGCACATCGGGGGCGCGCCGATCGGCCACAAAGGCCCGGTGCAGCAACTGCGTCGACAGGATCCCAACCAACAGCATCTCTTCGACCTCGCTCAGTCGGGGCGCATGCCCGGCTTTGTGCACAAGTTGCGCCACGGCCGTGGCGTTGAACAAACCGGCGGCCGCGATCGCGTCGGGCCCAAGCACCTCGCCAACGTAGTGGGGGGCCTGGTCATGAAAGAAACTGTGCTGGATCGGAGCCCGATACGGGCGCTTGGGCCGCGACCAGATCGCATCCGGTAGATGACGGCGCCCCAACTGATGCAGCAGCCACTTTTCGCGCAGGCCCAACAGCTTTTGCTCGACCGGCAGTCGGTTGGCAAAAGCGACCACCCGTCGATCCAGGAAGGGGAAGCGTCCTTCGATCGAATGCGCCAGGGCCACGCGATCGCCCTGCGACGAGAGCAGATACGGGCTCAGGAAGGTGGCGATCTCGAGATACTGGGCCTGCGCCAGCGCCGGCCAGGTCGCGAACGCGGGCGGTAGCACCGGGGGCGGCGGCGGCGCCGGCTCGGCCAACAGGAACGAGCGCCGGAAGCGGGCGGCGTCAGACCAACGAATGCGATGCGAGTAGTCGGGCGCAGCGGTGTCGAGCAGGCCCTTCCCGAAGAAGGCCTTGAGGAAGGCATCGGATGTCTTGCCCAGGCCGGCGATGTCGGTATACAGACGGTGCAGCAGGGCCGGTCGCAAGGTCGAGCCGGGTTGGCGTGCCCAGAAGCGTCGGACCGCCGCCTCTTTGAAGATGTCGTATCCGCCGAAGAGCTCGTCGGCGCCCTCGCCGGTGAGCACGACCTTGAAGCCGTGGGCGTGCGCCAACCCGGCCAGCAGATACATAGGCGCCGGCGCGGTGCGTAACACCGGGGCCTCGGTGTGCCAGACCACGTCGGGAAAGACTCGGCCGATGTCGGCATCGGTCGCGCGCACGACGTGATGGCGCGTGCCCAGGGCCTCGGCCATCGCCTGTTGGAAGCCGCTTTCATCGAAGGCCTGATCTTCGAAGGCGATCGAAAACGTCTCGAGCCGCGGCGTGTGTCGGCGGGCGAACGCGGCGATCAACGACGAGTCCAACCCGCCGCTCAGATAGCTCCCAACGGGCACATCCGCGCGCAGCCGAATGCGCACGGCGTCGTCGAGCAGGGCCTCAAGCGCCTCCAGGTATTCACCGGTCGAGCGGGCCGGCAGCTCGGGGGCGAGGTCCAGCCCTTCGTAGGCCTGAACCATAAATGAACCCGCGCGCGCCAGCAGGAAGTGTCCGGGCGGGATCTGCGCGACGTCCTTGAAGATCGAGCGCGGCGGCTGCACGCTCCAGTACACGAAGGTCTCATCCAGTGCCGCCGGATCGATCACGGCGCTCACACCCGGCACCGCCAGGAGCGCTTTGACCTCCGAGCCAAAAACCAGACGCCCGGCATTCACAGTGTAGTGGAGCGGACGCACACCCAGTCGATCACGGGCCAGGAACAACGCCTGCGCGCGCCGATCCCACAACGCAATCGCGAACTGGCCGTTCAGGTGCTGCAGACAATCGGGGCCGAAGTCTTCGTAGAGATGGACGATGACCTCGGTGTCGCAGTGCGTGGCAAAGCGATGGCCGCGCGCCACGAGCTGGGCGCGGAGTTCGACATGGTTGAAGATCTCGCCGTTGAAGACGACCCAGACCGTGCCGTCCTCGTTGCCGATCGGCTGATCGCCGCCGGCCAGGTCGACGATGCTCAGGCGGGCATTGCCGAGCAGGACGTCCGGGTCGCGATACAGGCCAAAGCCGTCGGGGCCGCGATGTCGGAGCGTGGCGAGCTGCGCCAGGCCGACCTCGAGCGCGGGCGGCGCCGCTTCGCGCAGGTTAAGCAGGCCGGCTATGCCGCACATCGGCGCAACTCCGCTTTGTCGACCTTGCCATTGCTGTTGACCGGCATCCGCTCGAGCACCACCACGTCACGCGGCACCATGTAGCGTGCCAGGCGGCGCGCGCAGTGCTGGACGACCGCGTGCGTTTCAAAGGTAGCGGCCTCCCGGACCGTCACGTACACGCGGATCGCCTCGCCGAGCGTGACATCGTCGATCCCGACTGCCGCTGCGCTCACGACCTGCTCGAGCTCGAGCACGCAGTCCTCGACCTGTTGAGCGCCGACCCGATAACCCGCGGTCTTGATGAAATCGGTCTCGCGACTGTGGATGAAGATGAAACCGTCGGCGTCGACGGTCGCCAGATCGCCGGTGCGTAGCCGGCCGCCCGGGAACTTGGCGGCTGTCGCCTCTGGATCGTCAAGATAGCCGGGCGAGATGTTTTCGCCTTCGGCCCAGATCTCGCCGACCTGGCCGGGCTGCACCGGCGCGCCGGAGGCGTCGAGCACGCTCAGCGTGACGCCCGGGATGCCGCGCCCAATCGAACCCAGCCGGGTGTCGAGCAAGGCCGGCGGCAGATACGAAAGACGGGCAGTCGCCTCGGTCTGGCCGTACATGACGAAGATCTCGGCGCCGGGCGCCGCCGTGACCAGTTCGCGGATCAACGGGCTCGCGAGCCGCCCGCCGGCCTGCTGGATCTTGTTCAGCGCGGTCAGTCTGCGGCGGGCGAACGTCGTGCGGCGCAGCAGCGTCTGGAAGAGCGTCGGCACGCCGGCCAGGCCGGTGGCGGTGGTGGCTTCGAGCCGGTCGAGCGTGACCTCCGGATACAGGAAGCCGCCGCCGAGCACAACGGTGCCGCCCGAACGCAGGTGGGAGTGCAACAGCGACGTGCCAAAGCAGTAATCGAAGGGCAACAGCGCGAAGATGCGGTCGCGCTCGGTCAGGCTCAGATACGCGATGATCGAGTCGGTGTTAGCTCGCAGGTTGCGGTCGGTGATGCGCACGGCCTTGGGGCGCGCGGTCGTGCCCGAGGTAAACATCAAGGCGGCGTCAGCGTCAGGATCGATCGTCAGGCTGGGCCAATCGCTCGGGCCGGGCGAGCGCAAGAGCGCATCGGTCACCACCTGCACCTCGTCGCCGAAGCCGACGCGGAAGCGGCCGAGCAATCGTTCGTCGACGCACAGGTAACGACAGCCGGCGACGGCCTGCATCGCCTGCACATCTTCGGGGGTTCGCGAGTTGGGGAAGGGCACGGCCACCGCGCCGAGCTTGAGGATTGCCAGATAAGCCGCAACCCAGAACGGCGAATTGGCACCCAGGATCCCGACCCGGCTGCCCGGGCCGGCGCCCAGCCGGGTCAATGCAGCCAGGAGGCGACCGGAAGCGCTCCGCAGTTCAGTGTAACTGAGGGTGGTCGGCCCGGCCACCAACGCCGGTCGGCCATCGGAACCGGCCTCCAGCAGATAATCGGCAGTGGTCACGGGGTTCTCGCATCGGCGCGCGAGTCAGGCTAACTTGCGGCGGATGTAGGCCGAAAGTTGCGCGACCGAATCGAAGTTGTCGGGAACGATGTCGGCGTCGTCGACTGTCACGCCGAAGCTTTCTTCGACGAACATCACTAACTGCATCACGCCCATCGAGTCGACGATGCCGTTCTCGAGGAAAGAGGCCTCATCGACATAGGGATAGGTTTGGCCCGTGAACAGGATCTCCTGGGCCAGATGCAGGCGCAGCGTGGACTCAACCGTCATGCTCTCAATCGCCATTTCCGCAGACCTTCCCGTAGACATCACCACCGGGCCCGTGTGAGGAACGAGGGTGCCGGGAGATGTCGGTTCGACAAATTGCGCAGGATCCGAGTGAGGCTGCGTGTCAAACGCAGCTGCCCACTAACCCGATTGTGATCCTGTCTTCCTTAACGCGCCCGTTCACGATAATCGTCGCAGGCGGACGGTGTTGGCATGTCGATGTAAGGTCAGTTTATGAACAGGCACAGGCCTTAACAATAGTACCTGTGTAATTTCTGCAGTCAATCACACGCAACGCCAGCTGAAATCGATCTCACCAATGGCGATGCGCTTGCGCGTCATTCCCATAATGCACGACAGGCGGAACGCGATCGGCGCCCCGCCTGTCGATGTCGTTCAACAGCTTAGGCCTCAGGCCGCGCTCACAGGAATTTGCGCGCTGCCACCGAGGCGCCGACCACACCGGCGAGGTCCTTGAGTTGGCCCGGCACGATCTTGATCCGACGCGCCTCGGAGCGGGCGACGTAATGCTCCTGCGCGAACTTGCGGATCGGGGCGACGAACTTGTCGCCGAGGCGCTCGGTCACGCCGCCGCCGAAGACGATCATCTCGGGATCGATGATGTTCATCACATTGCCGGCGCAGCGACCCAGCGCGCGCTGAGCGGCGGCCAGGGCGCTTTGCATCGGCGCGTCGCCCTGCTTGAGGGCTTCGACGACGACCCGACTGGTCAGGCGGCCGGCGCCGACCGTCTGCATCAAGTCGGGCACCACGCTGGTCTGGCCGGCTGCGATCGCCTCGCGGATCTGGCGCTCGAGGCCGGCGCGGCCGGCGATGCCCTCGACGGTGCCGGTCTGACCGGTCACATCGATTACACCGTCGTCGCCGTTGACGCAGGTGTGGCCGACCTCTCCGGCGCCGCCCCGGAAGCCCGTGCGGAGTTCGCCGTTGAGGATGATGCCGCCACCGATGCCGGTGCCGACGAAGATCGCGACCATATCCGAGAGGCCCTGGCCGGCGCCGTGGTGATACTCACCCAGTGCCCCGACCCGCACATCGTTCTCGAGCCAGGCCGGCAGGCCCAGCCGGCGCTCGAGCCGATCGACCAGAGGATAGTTGGTCCAGCCCTTGCCGAGGTTGACCAGTACGCGCACCACGCCGCGCTCCTGATCGACTGGCCCGGGCACGCCGATGCCGATGCCGCCGACCTGTCTGGCCTTGACGTCGGCCGCGCGCATGGCCCGCTCGATCGCGACCGCCAACCGTTCGAACACCACATCGGTGCCGAGCTCGGCCTGCGTCTTGCGCTTCTCGAAGCCGATGACGTTGCCGTCCTTGTCGACGACCCCCGCCCGGATGCTGGTGCCGCCAAAGTCCACGCCGATGAAATAGGGTTTCTTGGCCATAGGTTCCCTTGTTGATGAACGGCGTCAGGCGTCAGGCCTCAGCCCACGCGCCACGCCTGTCTGTGCCACGGCAATCGCACCGTCTTCGCGAGGACCGGCTTTCGCCATGAATTCCCGCGAACTGGGATCGTTCGTGCCAATTCGTGGCAAAGCTCTCGCTGTTCCACTTTGGGTGCGATTGCCCTGCACATCTGAACGGTGTGCATGCCCGCGCAATCCGCGGCCAGAATCTGGGCCTGCCAGCGCGCCCGGGCACACTCAGAACGCCCCACCGACCCTCACAAGAACACTTGTGCTATCATTTCCCACAAAGGCGGACCCAATACCAGCAGGCCGACGGCCACGGCCGTGAGCGCCGCGATCAACACGGCGCCGGCCGCCACGTCCTTGGCGGCCTTGGCCAGGGGGTGCAGATCGGGCGAGGCCAGGTCGACGACGGCCTCGATGCCGGTGTTGAGCAGTTCAGCCGTGAACACCAGGCCGGCCGCCAGCGCGATCAGGGCCCACTCGCCGAAGCTCAGACCCAGCCAGAGCCCGGCCACCACGACCAGCACCAGGATCACGGCATGGATGCGGGTGTTGGGCTGGGTCCGCAGGGCATAGGCCAGGCCCTCAATGGCGTGTCCAAAGGAATGGACCCGCGAAATAGCGCGGCGCGGCGACGACATCGCCCGCATTGTACCGCCTGTCACGACACCCAGGGCGGTCGGCAGGACAATCGCATCACACGTGGAACAGCGCGGGTCGGCCACGCATGTTACGAATTGCAGTAAATGCTTTGACAATGTCACTTTTGCGAAAGGCAGGGCGAAGACCGCAATGAGTTGGGCGCCTTCGCCGCCCAACTCATTGCGGTCTTCGCCGTTTCCTTTGAATGTGACGCGCTGAGAAAGGCGAAACACAAAGTGCTTCCACGATCGACTAAAGGAACACAGCTGCGGCGCATGCAACGACTCACGGCGCTCGTGCTCCTGGCGACCCTGACGGGCGCCTGCCTCCCGACCGATGGCCCGGCCGCCCTGCCCACCGTCGACGCGCCCCTCGTGGCAACGCCGTCGAACGGCTGGTACGACGTGTACTTCACAACACCCGAGCTCACGGCCCAGCAGGATCCGCCCGTCGTCAGCGGCCCGACGCTCGCCCTGATCGAAGGGCTCGGCCGGGCCCAACACACGCTCGATGTGGCCGTCTATGAGCTCGACAACGACGCCATCGCAGACGCGTTGATCGCGGCGCACGCGCGCGGCGTGCAGGTGCGGGTGGTGACCGACACCGATTATCTGAGCGAGGCCGCCATGCTGCGCGTGATGGCCGCGGGCATCCCCGTGATCGGCGACGCGCGCGAGCCCTTCATGCATCACAAATTCACGGTGGTCGACGGCTCCGAGGTGTGGACCGGGTCAATGAACTACACCTACAACGACGCCTACCGCAACAACAACGTCCTGATCCACATCCGCTCGGTGCGGCTGGCCGAGAACTACAGCGCCGAGTTCGAGCAACTCTTTACGCGACAGGCCTTCGAACAGGCGGGCAAACCGCCGAACCCCACTCTGACGCTCTCGGGCACGCTTGTCGAAAACGCCTTCTCGCCGAAGGGCGATGTCGCCGATCGGATCCTGGATGTGCTGCGCACGGCGCACTCGAGCGTGCATGTCATGGCGTTCGCCTTCACGCGAACGGATTTCGGCGATGCGTTGCTGGAACGCGCACAGGGCGGTGTGACAGTCCAGGCCGTGTTCGAGCGCCGCCAGGTCGCAGCCGGCAGCGATGCCGTCTTCGACCTCTTCTCGGCCGCCGGTGTTCCGGCGCGTCTGGATGGCAACCAGTACAATCTGCACACGAAGGCCATCATCGTCGACAGCGCCATCGTGGTTTTTGGCTCGTACAACTTCTCGCGCAACGCCGAGGAGCAGAACAACGAGAACGCCCTGATCGTGCACAGCCCGGAGCTGGCGGCTACGTTCGAGGCCGAGTTTCAAAAAGTCTGGGCGCAGGCGGAGCCGTGAGGAGGAAGGAGCGAGGAGCGAAGAGCGATCACGCTACCGCGCCCTTCGCCTCGCGCTCTTCCACCCCTGGCCGAAAAGGTACACATGTTCTTTCTTGGGCAACTCCCCGACGGGCAACGACTGACCTACGACCCGGATGATCTGACGACGCACGGGTTGTGCGTGGGCATGACCGGCTCCGGCAAGACCGGGTTGTGTCTGACGCTGCTCGAGGAAGCGGCCCTGGCGGGCGTGCCGGCGGTCGTGATCGACCCCAAAGGTGACATTGCCAACCTGCTGCTCCAGTTCCCGGAGCTGCGCGCCGAAGACTTTCGGCCGTGGGTCGGGGCCGACGAGGCGCGCCGCGCGCATCTGACGCTGGATGAGCTGGCGGCCCAGACGGCCGAGCGCTGGCGGGCCGGGTTGGCCGACCACGGGCTGGGCCCGAACGACATTGCCCGGCTGAAGGCCAGCGTGGACTGGGCCGTCTACACGCCGGGCTCGGATGCCGGCCGCGGGCTGTCGGTGCTGAGCTCGCTGCGTCGCCCGCCGCTGCGCTGGGAGACCGAGGCCGAACTGCTGCGTGAGCGCATCAACGGCATCGTCAGCAGCCTGCTCGGCCTGATCGGTGTGGATGCCGACCCGGTGCGGTCGCGCGAGCATATCCTGCTGGCGACGCTCTTCGAGCAGGCCTGGCGCGGCGAACAGGAGCTCGACCTGGCCGGGTTGATCGCAGGCGTGCAATCTCCGCCCTTCGATCGGTTGGGCGTGTTCGAGGTCGATCGCTTCTTTCCCGAGAAAGATCGCATGGCGCTGGCCCTGAGCCTGAACGCCATCGTCGCGGCGCCGAGCTTCCAATCGTGGGTGACCGGTGAATCGCTCGAGATCGACAACCTGCTGCGCGCACCCGACGGTCGGCCGCGGGTGAGCGTGCTCTACCTGGCGCACCTGAGCGAGGCCGAGCGCATGTTCGTGATCACCCTGGTGCTCGAGCAGCTGACCGCCTGGCTGCGGGCCCAATCCGGCACGACCGCGCTCCGGGCGCTGCTGTATTTCGACGAGCTGTTCGGCTACCTGCCGCCACATCCCGCCAACCCGCCCAGCAAGCTGCCGCTGCTGCGTCTGTTGAAGCAGGCGCGCGCCTTCGGCCTGGGCGTGATGCTGGCCACGCAGAACCCCGTCGATCTCGACTACAAGGGCCTGGCCAACATCGGCACCTGGTTCATCGGCAAGCTGCAGACCGAGCGCGACAAGGCCCGGTTGCTCGAGGGCCTGCAGGCCCTGGACGCGCCGTTGCCACCGGAGACGCTCGACCGCATGATCTCGAGCCTCGGGCCGCGCCAGTTCCTGATGCATAACGTGCATCGCACGGGCCCGACGACGTTCCGCACGCGCTGGGCCTTGAGCTACCTGGCGGGGCCGCTGACGCGCGATCAACTCCGGCGTCTGCGGCCGACGCTGCCCCCCAGCGGATCGGCTGCCACGCACGCCGATGCGCCTCTCGCCCGCGAGACGGGCGGGCCGGTCATCGTGACCGGGATGGTCGCCACGACCGGGATGGTCGCCGCGACCGGGATGGTCGCCGCGACCGGGTCGGTCACGAATGCCCCGCGGGTGCGGGCCAGCGTCGTCAGCGTGCCGGCCTCGATCCCGCAATATGTGATCAAGCCGGTCGGTGAGCGGTTCAGGCCGGCGCTCTTCGCGCAGGTGGTCGTGCGCTACAGCCATGCGCGCGCCAACTTGAGTTTCGATAGGCGGGTCGCGTACGCGGTGCCGGTCTCCGGGCTCGAGCCGTCGCCGGCCTGGGACGCGCATGCCATTCAACCGGTCGCGCTTGGCACACTGGCCCGCGCCCTCCCCGAGCGGGCCGTGATCGACGGCGACCCGGGCGCCCTGGCGGATGCGCGTAAGCTGACGGGGTGGCAGAAGGATCTGGTCGCGCTGCTGTATCGCAACGCCGATCTGCTGCTGCACCAGAACCCCAGCCTCAAGTTGTTCGCCAAACCGGGCGAGTCGTACGCCGAGTTCCGCGCGCGGTGTCAGGCGACCGCCGAAACGCGCCGGGCCGAGGCCCTGCGCAAGACTCAGGTGCGCTATGACCGCCAGCTCGATGCGCTCGAGAGCAAGCTGTACGCCGAGCGGCGCGAACGCTCCGAGGACGAGGCCGAGCTGCGCTCCCGCGAGGGCGAGAGCCGCTGGACCGATCTGGAGAATGTGTTGGGCCTGGTCGGGCTCCTCCGCCAGCCCCAGCGCATGATCACCACCTCGCTCAGCCGTCGGCGCCTGAAGCAGCAGACGCAGGCCGACCTTTCCGAGAGCGCCGAGCAGATCGCGCTGCTCGAGTCGCGCATCGGCGCCCTGAAAACCGAGGCGCGGGCCGCCTTTCAGGCCGTCATCGACGAGTGGGCCCGGGCGGCCGCCGACCTGCATGAACTGCGCGTCACGCCGCGGCGGGCCGATATCCTGGTCGAGGCCCTGGGCGTCGGCTGGATCTGAACCGGTGGCAATTCACCACTTTTTCACCCCCAAACCGCCCAAAATCCGGCATGCTGAGACCTATACTCGGTTATGTCGGCTGTGGCACGGAGGTTGCATAGTCGGCCGGTGTACCGTAGAGGAGAGCGGAGCATGGCGACTGTGGAACGCGTCAAAAGCGGGTACTACTATCCGAATAAGATGGGCCGGATCTATCTGGCGGCCCTCGAAGAGGTCATGGGCAAGAACGGGCTGAACGCCATTCTGCGCCTGGCCGGGCTGGATCGATTCATCGATCATGCCCCGCCGGACAATCTGGCGAAGGAATTCGACTTCTCCGACATCGCCGCGCTGCATACCGCACTCGAGGAGATGTATGGGCCGCGGGGCGGCCGGGGTTTGTGTCAGCGCGCCGGGCGTGCGCTGTTCGCCAACGGTTTGCGCAACTTCGGCGCCCTGGCCGGCGCCGGCGACCTGGCCTTCAAGGTATTGCCGCTGGGCACCAAAGTCCGCATCGCCGTGCCCGCAATCGCCAAGGTGTTCAGCACGACGACCGACCAAATCAGCAACGCCGTGGATCACGGCGATCACTTCATCTACACGATCGAGCGCTGCTCGATGTGCTGGGGACGCAAATCCGACAAGCCGGTCTGCCACACCGCCGTCGGTATCATCCAGGAAGCTATGAAGTGGATGTCGGGCGGACGCGAGTTCCGGGTAGAGATGCTCGACTGTATGGCGACCGGTGCTCCGATCGGTCGGCTGCGCGTTTTCAAAGAACCCGTGGCCTGAGCCGCGCCCGGGCATATGTCAGACAGCCGCTTCGGCGGCTGTTTTCATTAACGGCGCACCATCGCGCCCGCTCAAAGATTCACCGTAACTTCACCGCCCACCGGGTCCGGTTTTGCTACATTGACATTATGGCGGCGTCATCACCTGCGCCCATCGCAGAGCTCCAACCCCGCGCTCGGTGCCATGTCATCCGGCACAAGGGCGTCGACATCGTCGTGATCGACCTGGCGCATACGTCACCGGAAGAAGCGATCCCGATCATGGCAGCGGCCGGCGTGTTGATCGCCCGTTTTCCGCTCAAGAGCGTGCGCGCCTTCACGGACGGCCGGGGCGCGGTCTACAGCAAACAGAGCTTTGCGGCGCTGAAAGACTTCACGATCAAGAACACGCCCCACATCCTGGCCTCGGCCGTGATCGGGACCGATGGGCTCCGCGCAGCGGCCTTTCGGGCCGTGGCCCTGGTGACGGGCCGGAATATCCGGCCGTTCACCGAGCGCCTGGCCGCGCTCGATTGGCTCGCCGACGTCCCCGATCACCCGCCCTCAAACGCAACTTAGCGCCATCCAGCCGACGGGCAGGGAGGCAATCAAGCGCTGTCTGCATGCCTGAACGCAGACTGCGAAGGGGCAACACCGGGTCGAGGTAGCGGGTCGTCAGACACAACGGCGCCGACGGCCTGCGCGCCGTCGCGGCCCGCCCGGTCGCCATGGTCACCGGCCGAGCGATCAAGACCTTTGACACGCCCGCGCAGGCCGTCGAGTGGCTGGCCGGGTCAACGCGACCAGCCAACCCTCACGCACAACAGAAACGCGCGCCGGTCGGCGCGCGTTTCTGTTGTGCGTGAGCCCGCCCTTCAAGGAGTCGCCGGGAAGGTAAAGGCGTTGAAGATCCCGGTCAGGATCTGACGATCGACCAGTTCGACGATCCGGCCCTCGACTTGCGGGCTGACCGGCGATTCGGCCGTGATGTAGGCGCTGACGACGTCGGCGTCGATCAGGCCGGTATCGAGCTGATTGGTGCCGCCGCCCACGCTCGGGTCAGCCTGGTCACCGCCGGGCGTGAAGACGAAGTAGCCGTCGCCGCCGGTCAGCATGAAGCCGTTGGTGACGACGCGATAGCGAGCGGTCAGGTTTAGCGGCTCGTAGTCCGTGCCGGTGAACACCTCGACCCGGGTCACGCGGGTGCCGGCCTGCGCCGGCAGCGCCGGGGTGGTGCTGGTGGCCGCCACCGGCGGTCGGGCCGGCAGCCCGCGGCGATTGAACCAGAACCGGAGACCCGCGACCTGACAGAAGCGGCCCGTGCCGGAGGTGCCGCCGAGCGCGCTGACGCCGTTCTCGAGCGCGGCTTTGAGTTGCGCGCCGGTTACGTCGACGCGCGCCATCGTGTTGCCGAACGGGATCACCTCGAGCAGCTTGCCCAACGTGATGTCGCCGATCGGGATGCTGGTGCGGATGCCGCCGCCGTTGATGATCGCCACGATCGGCAGGTTCTCGGGGTTATCGCCGGGCGAGGCCATCAACCGTTCGCGGAAGGCATCGGCCAGCATGTTTCCGAGGGCGATCTCGGCGCTGCGCGCCAGCGTGTTGCTCAGCTCGACCGTGGTCGCGCCGATGATCTGGTTGGCGAGGGTGTCGATCAGCGGTTTGTAGACGTTCGTGATCTGAGCCTGGAAGGTCGCATCGGGCGTGATCTCGGCGCCTTCGTTGGTGAGCAGCGCACGCGCGCCCACGAGGCCGTCGGCCCAGACGGGCTTGGGGTTGCTGCCCGAGGCCGCGCTTGTGACCAGGTTGGCGGCATCGAAACCGATCACCACGTCGCCGACCCACTTGCCCCACTCCCAGTCGGTCAGGACAAGGACTGTGTTGTCGTCTAGGTCGGTGGTGACCGTCGGATACGGGCCGTCGATGCGCGGTTGGCCGAAGGGGAGTTCGCCGACCGGGTCGTTGAGCAGCGGCGTGTGCGAATGCCCGCCGACGATCACGCTCAGGCCGCGCGTCGCGCGCGCCAGCTCGATGTCGTCGAGATAGCCGATATGCGTGAGCGCGACCACGATGTCGGCCCCCGCCAGCTTGAGCGCGTCGATCTGGGCCTGGGCCACGGCAACCAGGTCGGCGTTGAACGTCACGTTGGCACTCGGGCTGCTGATGTTGGGCGTCTCGGGCGTGGTCAGGCCGAAGACGCCGACCTTCTTGCCCGAGGTAAGCGTCACGATCGTGCGATCCGCGATCTGGCCGGCGGCAGTCGGCTCGCCGGTCACCTTGAGCGCACCGAGCGGCGACGGCGCCGTCGCGCCGAGGTTGGCGGAGACGATCGGGTATGTGGCGGCCGCGACGTAATCGGCCAGCACCTGATCGCCCTTGTCGAATTCGTGATTGCCGATCGTGCCGGCGTGGTAGCCGAGCTGGTTGTAGAACCACAGGTCGGCATCGCCCTCGAACTGGTTGAAGTAGAGCGTGCCCTGGAAGACATCGCCGGCGTCGAGGAAGAGCTTGTCGGCCGGCGTGGGCTCGGCCCGGATCTGATCGAAGAGCGTCTTGCGGCGGGCGACGCCGCCGAGGTTACGCGTGATCGCCGCGCCCCCGACGCCCGTGCCGATGCGCACGGCCGGCGCCGGCTCGATGCGGGAGTGATGGTCGTTGGTGTGGATGATACGGAGCTGGTAGACCTCGGGCCCTGCGGCTGTGGCAATTCTGAAGGTGCCGTTATCGAACTTGTAAAGAACTGCTCCGGCACCGAGCTGCACGATGGAACGCAGAAACGCTCGACGGCTAACACGACTCATCTTGCTATTCCTTTCTGTGAACACTGGGATTGGAATTCTATCGTCCAGCGCGGCTTCGGGGTCAACGCGGGCTCATCGATTTTTGAGCCGGGCCGCGTCGCCCAACGGCTTGTGCTACATTTCACAGAACGGTTTATGCTTGGGAAATACGGCGCCGGCGGATCTCCGCCCGGCGCGGAGGTCCCCGATGACACCCTTTTTGCGTCAGATGTTTCGCGTCCTTAATAAGTACTGGATGGTGCCTCTGTTTCGTTTGGGTCTGGGGTGCTGGGTCGTGAACCCGTTTATGGGTTACATCGCGGTGCTCAAGACGGTCGGGCGCCGCAGCGGCCGGGTCCGACCCGCGCCGGTCAACTACATGATCCATGGCGGCGCCGTGTACTTCGTCTCAGGCGGGCGCGAGCAGTCGGATTGGTATCGCAACCTGCTGGCACATCCCGAGATCGACGTGCTTTTGCCGTCCGGGGCGGTTCGTGGAGAAGCCGAGGTGGTCACGGATCCCGACGAGCGCTTGTTCGCCGCGCGCAAGGTGTTGCGAAGCGCCGGCTTCGCCGGGTTCTTCGAGGGCTACAACCCGCACACGATCGACGATGCAGCGTTGCGCGAGAAGATTGCTGACCTGCCCGTGCTTCGTCTGCGCGTCCCCGGGCTGGCTGGCGGCGCCGACGACCCCGGGGGGTGGGGCTGGGTGGTGCGCAATGTATCCGGGTTCGGGTTGTACCTGGCGCTTCGTCGGCGGCGCTGAAGCTCACGCCTCGGGTCGCGGTGACCCCGGCCGGCTAAGCCAGCCGAGCACATAGAACGGCACAGGCAGCAGGCTGACGAGCGTGAACGTCAGGGCATCCCCTCCGCCGGTCAGGCCGAAGAACGCCACGGCGCCGACCGCGATCAAGGCCGCGCCGAGCCGCTCTGAGAAGAGCGAGAGGAGATACCCCAGCAGCAGCGCCAGGTGCAGCCCCTGCGCCAGCCAGACCTCGGGGCCGGGCCAGGCGGCCGGGTCCGCAAACCAGACGAGGTGCTCGAGGAAGAACGCCCCCCAGATCAGAAACAACGCCAGGCTGGCGGCGCGGGCGGCCAGCAGCGCCAGGCGATTCAACAGACCAAACGCGGGCTTGCGCACAGCGGTTCCACCCTTCGTTCGAACGAGCCGTCGACGCCTTGAATTGTAACGGGTCAGGTTTCCGAAGCAGGAGCACGGAACTGCGGGTGTCAGGGCTAACGCATCTAAAGTGAAACAGTGCGTCTTTTGCCACGAATTTCACATATTGAAACGAATTGGCACGAACGATCCCATTCGTACGAATTCGTATCCATTCGTCAAATTCGTGGCAAAGAAACCGGTCCTCGCGAATAAGGTGCGATAGCCTTGCCCGGCGAACCAACGGTCGAACGGATCAGGCGATTTCCGGGTTATCCTCACGGATGGCGAACCCTGATCGCCAACACGGGGCCGATTTCGCGCACATCCGGCAGAAAGGAGGCACATGATGAGTTCGGAACTCAAGAGCGAGCGTCGCGACCGCATCCGGCGCAAACGCCGGCATGGCATGCAGATCCGCGGGCGCAGTGTGCTCCTTCTGGCCGAGCTGACGCGCGCCGAGAGCCGGCGCCTCCGCAAGAAGCGGCGCAAGCCGTCCAGCGGATCGGAGTCCCAGCCTGCCGGTGGATCGTCCTCCACCACAAGCAAATGATCCGTGAGGGTGGGTTACGGCCCATCGCCACGGATCATTTGCTTGACATGTTTTCTCGCGGCCGGCACTTATTCCACAGTGACCGATTTCGCCAGGTTCCTGGGCTGATCGACGTCGGTGCCGCGCCGGACCGCGATGTGGTAGGCCAGCAGCTGCAGCGGCACGACGGCGACGATCGGGGCCAGCAACGCCGGCGTCGGCGGGGTCCAGAGCACCTGGTCGGCCTTCGCGGCGATCACGTCGTCGCCATCGGTCGCCACAGCGATCACGCGCCCGCCGCGCGCCCGGGCCTGCTCGATCTGCGACAGCATCTTGTCGCGCACCGAGTCGCGCAGCGCGAGACAGACCACGGGCATCTCGCGGTCGATCAACGCGATCGGGCCATGCTTCATCTCGCCGGCCGGATAGCCCTCGGCGTGGATGTACGAGATCTCCTTCAACTTGAGCGCGCCCTCGAGCGCGATCGGCATCTGCAGGCCGCGCCCGAGGTAAAGGGCGTGTCGGTACTCGAACAACGTCTCCGCCAACGCGCGTACGTCCGCTTCGCGTTCAAGGGTCTGGCCGACCAGATCGGGCAGACGCGCCAGGTCGTGCGCCAGGAGCGGATCGGGCCGCGCGCCGCGTAGTTGCGCGACCTGCAACGCCACCAACAACTGCGCGACCAGCGAGGCCGTGAAGGCCTTGGTCGAGGCCACGCCGATCTCGGGCCCCGCGTTCAAGCTGACGTACCCGTCCGCGATTCGACGCGCCTCGGACCCGACGTTGTTGACGATAGTCCACAGCAGCGCGCCGCGCTCACGGGCCGCCTCCATCGCCGCCAGGGTGTCGACCGTCTCACCCGACTGCGTGATCGCGAGCACCGCGGTGTGCTCGTCGAGCAATGGGTCGGCATAACGAACCTCGGACCCGATCTCGACCTGCACCGGCAGCCGTGTCAGCCGCTCGAAGTAGATCCGACCGACCAGGCCCGCGTAGTACGACGTGCCGCAGGCCACGATCACGATCCGGTTGATTTGGCGCGCGCGCTCGGCCGTGAGATGCAGATCGGGCAGCGTCACCGCCCCGGTCGCGAAGTCGATCCGGCCGCGCAGCGTGTCGGTCAGCGCCCGGCCTTGCTCGTGGATCTCCTTCTGCATGAAGTGCTTGTATTCGCCCTTCTCGGCCGAGACGGCGTCGAACGGCACCACGTGGATCTCGGGCTGGACTGGCGCGCCGTCGAGAGTGGTGACACGGTACCCGGATCGCGTCACCACGGCCATCTGGCGCGACTCGAGATAGACCACGCGGCGCGTGTGCTCGACGATCGCGGGCATGTCGGAGGCGACGAACATCTCGCCGTCGCCGAGGCCCAGCGTCACGCCGCCGGCGTTGCCGATGCGGGTCACGATCAATCGGTCGGGCTCGCGCACCGACATCACCACCACCGCCTGCGCGCCCTGCAGCTGCTTGAACGCCCGGCGGGCCGCCTCCTCGAGCGAGACGCCGCCGCCGAGATAACGCTCGACCAGGTGCACGATCACCTCGGTGTCGGTGTCCGAGCTGAACGGCACGCCCTCGGCCTCGAGCTCGGCCTTGAGCTCGAGGAAGTTCTCGACGATGCCGTTATGCACGACCGCCACCTCGCCCGTCGCGCCGACGTGCGGGTGCGCGTTACGGACCGAGGGCTCGCCGTGCGTGGCCCAGCGGGTATGGCCCATGCCGACCACACCGTGCACGGGCTCGGCCGCCAGCAGGCCCACCAGGCCCGACAACTTGCCGACTTCGCGCCGCACCTGGATCCCGCCGTTGAGCACGGCCACGCCCGAGCTGTCATAGCCGCGGTACTCGAGCCGCCGCAGCCCTTCCACCACAATCGGCGCCGCCTCGCGCGCGCCAAGATAGCCGACGATGCCACACATGGTTCGATCTCCCGGTTGGGTTTATGAACGCTAGGCGAAGACGGGGTGCTCGGCTTTCGCCATGCACTCACAACTGCTTCTGCCACTGCCATACTCTTTGTCCCGTCGTCACCGGCGGCTTATAGAGCAGGCTTTACAGGGGCAAGGTGCCCGTGGGGGGGAGATGGGGGTGGTGGTGCACCCCGGCGGCATCCGCTGAAACCTCGCTTTTCCCTTGTTCAGTCATGTGGTCTGGTAGTCAGGTAGTCGTCTCGATCACCGACGACCTGACTATTCGACTACCTGACTCCATGACTAAACAAAGTTAGCACTGCCCTACGGCAGGAACCGCCACTTCGTCTCCTGAGCGTGTGCTCGTTGCGAGCGCTCGCTCAGGCCAGGCGCTAATCTTCCCCGGAGTTATGGTGATCGCGACGCTTGGCACCTCCTGAACAACGTGCGCGCAGTGTAGCACGGGTCGGTCAAAGATCGGCTTAGGCCGGTGATCCTAGCCCAAACGGGCCACAGCCTCCGCCGGGATCCAGTGACCAGAGGGCTGCAGACCCTTATTCACCCCATCACAGATACTTCTCCACCGACCAGCCGCCGTCGCGCATGGGTGTGGGGGCGCGATCGGGCGCGGCGGGATCGAAGCGCAGCCGGCTGCGGCCGGTGAATGCGTCCAGGACGTCGCCCAGGCTGTCGACCAGCACGACCGGCCGACCCAGCGCGCGCGCCAGGGTCATCGGCGCGACGTCGTCGAGGCTGATGCCGTCGGGGTGGTCAAACATCACCCGCGGCAGGGCGACGAAAGCGCCTAACTCGCGGCCGCGGAGTTGCGCAAGGACGTCCTCGCCCATCAACAGGCCGGCCACCGTGATCGTGTGACCGAGCCGCTCGTTGAGGATCGGCACGACGTCCAGGCGTGTGCCCGCGATGGCGTCGAACTCGGCCGCGGTCTTCGCCAGGGTGGGGGCGAAGAGCGTCGCGGTGGCGAGGGTGGCGAAGGAGGGAGGCGGGAAGAGGGAAGTAAGAATCCCTCCTCCCGCTTCCCGCCTCTCTCCTCCCATCCACAGGCCCTTCAACTCCCGCTTCACACCCCGCCAGTCGTCGAGGTAATCGCGCACCAGGCCGAGGCCATTCTCCTGGAGCTGCAGGTCGTCGTAGTAGCGGCGAGCCGGGATGCGCGTGTTCGTCACCAGGAACCACTCGTCGGTCGGGTACGCGAAGCGCACGCCGAGCTGCTCCTGCAACTCGCGCTGCCAGCCGGTCACGGCCTTGAGCACCGCCCGCGCCTCGTCCACGGTGTGCGGTCGGCGGCCGTACTTGTGATGGCGCGTCAGGCCGACCGGCACCACGCTGACCGACTGCACGGCCGGGTAGAGCTCGGCCAGTTCGCGGATCGAGCGCTCGAGGTAGGCGCCGTCGTTGAGGCCGGGCGTCACCACCAGCTGGGTGTGCATCTCGATGCCGCGCTCGGCCAGCCACCGCAGCTGCTCGAGCACGTCGGGCGCTTTCGGGTTTGCCAGACAGGCGCGCCGGTTCTCGAGATCGGTCGAGTGGACCGAGATGTATAGCGGCGAGAGGTGCTGCTCCTCGATCCGGGCCCAATCGTGGTCGCTCAGGTTGGTCAGCGTGACGAAGTGGCCGTACAGAAACGAGTAGCGGTAGTCGTCGTCCTTGATGTACAGAGTCCGGCGCATGCGCGGCGCGGTCTGCAGCACGAAGCAGAACGGACACAGGTTGTTGCAGCGCCGGATGTCGATATCGAAGGTCGGGTGGACGAACGTGATGCCGAGCGGCTGGTTGTCGGCGCGGTGTGAGCGGGAGGAGAGAGGAGGGAGGAGAGAGGAGGGAAGAGTCCCTCCTCCCTCCTCCCTCCTCCGGTACTCGATCTCCACCTCATCCTCTGCGGCGTAGAACTGCACGTCGATGACGTCGGTGACAGGGTGGCCGTTGACGGCGAGCACCTCGTCGCCGGGCAGGAGGCCGAGCGCCTCGGCCAGCGAGCCGGGCTCGATGGCCTCGATGATGCCGGCGTGCCGGTGAGGGGCGGTCTCGACGAAGTCGATGGTGGAGGTCATGGTGTGATTCTACCTGGCCGGACATCGGGGCATACCGGGAGTGTCCCGATGTACCCCGATGTGCCGTCCGGGGTCAGCGCCCGGGTTGACGCATCGGCCGACGCGGCATAATCGGCGCCCGCACCGTGTTCGGCTTGGGCGGCCGAAGCGGGATCGGGGCCTGCCGGGTCGGCTTGATGACCGGGCGCGGCTGCTGGGGCTGTTGCGGTTGAGAAGGCTTTGACATGTTGTCCTCCAGGATTGGCGATCGCTTCGACGCCTGGTCTCGCTCAGCGCGCCGCCCGGCGGGCCGCGCCTGTGGCTTTCCAATCCCGTGTCGGACAAAAAAAGAAAGCCGTGAGCGTTGACCCGCCCACGGCTTGGTATCGCATCTGCAAGATCGTCCGGATCAAACGCGCGACACCTCGGCTGAGGGCGTCACGCCACACATCGCCCGCGCGCCAAAGGCGGCGGTGTCAACGTGTGGCCGTGTGTCGCGAATCTTCACCATCGTCAGTCGTCTGTGCGATCTCGT
>JAEURK010000133.1 GCA_016789175.1 Anaerolineales bacterium | reverse complement strand
ACCCCGATTGCGGTTCGCCCGGGGAAGAGCAGGTTCGGGGTAGCGGCCAGGAGCACAGGTCGCGCGAAGAGCTGCATGAGCAGGAAGGTCAGATCGCGCTCGGCCAGAACCTCGGCCAGATCGGTTTCGGCCCCCGACAGGTCGGCGCGATGCTGATCGATGAAGCCCGCCAACCCCGGCAGCTCGGGCGGTTCGCCGGTCAGCGCGTCGTGCCAGTAGGTCTGCAGATCGACCGAGGCGGCGGCATCGGCCGCCACGACCTCGGGCCCAGTTGCCTGAATGGCGAAGGTGCGTTGCGCCGCCAGCGCGACGCGATGGGGTTGATAGGCGCGCTCGCGCTGTTCCCGCGCCGGCCAGGCGCCGGCCGCCAGCAGAGCGCCGGCGCGCAACACGCGCAAGTCGGTGTGGACGTCGATGGGCATGCGTTCACCTGCTCCGCAACGGCAGCACGGCGAGCGTCTCGATCTCGGCCGCCGACAGACCGATCACGCCCACGTTGTGCTCAGCCCACTCGGCCGCCAGCGCTCCGGTCAGGGCCGCCAGCCCCGCGCGCGCGGCGGACACGCCGGCATGCGCCACAGCGCTCGGCCGGAGCACGTTGACGATCAGGCCCCCGCCGGTCGCCTGCATCGCGCGCGCCACGGTCTGCGCAACCAGAAAAGCGCCTTTGACCCCGACATCGAGCGTACGATCCCACTCGCCCTCATCCATGCGCAGGGCCGGCGTGCGCGGCTCGATCTCGGCCGCGTTGACCAGCACGTCGATCTGCGGATGAGCCTCCAACAAGCGATAGAGCGTGGTCTGGGCCGCCATCTTGTTGGTGATGTCGGCCGTCACAACCTCGGCGGAGCCGCCCGCGGCGACGATCTCGGCCGCGATCCGATCGGCGGCATCGGGGTTGACGTCCCAGACGACGATGTGCAGGCCGCGCCGGCCCAGGGTAAGAGCCGCGTGCCGTCCGCTTCCGCGCGCAGCCCCGACAACGATGGCAAGGGGTGTGGTCATGGCTGGATTATAGGCGGGTAGGAATATGTGGTTCCACAATCCGCGTCATCCGCGCAATCCGCGGCAAAAACTACGGAGCCAAATGCGGTGCGATAGCCGTGCGTGTGACCCGCACGCGACGAGTGGCACCTGACGCTATGACCCGCCCGGCCGTACGCTGGCCCCGTCTTGTTCAATCCCTTTCAAGGAGATCTCAGATGGCAACCATCCTCGTCGTCGGCGGCACCGGTCTGATCGGAGCACCCGTCGCCCGCCAGCTGCAGGCGGCCGGCCACGCCGTGCGTGTGCTCACTCGCAACCCGGAGCCAGCGCAGGCGCGGTTCGGGCCGGGTTTTGACGTGCGTGGCGGCGATGTGGAGGATCCGCGCGCCCTGGCCGCCGCCCTGTTCGGGTGCGAGGGCGTCCACCTCAGCCTCGACGGCGGGCGCGATCCCGACCTCGAACGTCGCGGCATGACGGCCATCGCTCGGGCCGCTCGCGACCTGGGCTTGTCACAGATCACGTATCTCTCAGGGGCTACGGTCGACCCGCGCCATGCCTGGTACGCGGGCACCCAGGCCAAGCTCGCAGCCGAGGAGGCGCTGCGCGCGTCCGGCGTGCCCTTCACGATTTTTCGGGCGACGTTTTTCATGGAGTCGTTGGCGCGCTATGTGCGTGACGGGCGCGCCAGCGTCGTCGGCGCCCAACCCCACCGCTGGCATTGGGTGGCTGCCTCCGATTTTGGACGGATGGTGGCCCGCGCGTTCGAGACGCCCGCGGCCGCCGGCCAGACCCTGACCGTGGCCGGCCCTGAGGCCCTGACGCTGCGCGAGGCGCTCACACGCTATGTGGCGCTCGCCCACCCGGGGCTGGCCGTGAACACTCTGCCGTTGTGGCTGGCTGGCCTGTTCGCGGCTCTGTCACCAAAGGGGGAATTGGCGGCCCGACTGCCGTTCTTCCGGTATACCGAGCAGGTCGGCGAGAGCGGCGATCCGGCTCCGGCCAACGCGCTCCTGGGCGCTCCGCGCCTGACCCTCGAAGCCTGGACCCGACAGCGCCTGGCTGAGGCCGACGCGTGACAACGCTCAACCGAGCGCCAGTCGCAGCAACGGCCCGGGCCGAAGCGCGCGCCGCGGATCGGTGTTGCCGAGCGCGATCTGGAGCAACAGCAGCTTGAGTTCGTCGTGCTTTTGCGCGGCGCGCACAAAGCGGTTGAGCACCCAGGGTTGGAAGTACAGGTCGCGCACCCACCCGATTCCGGCAAAGAACGCGCCGAACCGCGCCCGCAGACCGCGCGCAAACACCGCGGCCGAATCGATCGGCGCCCGGCCGAACCGCAGGTCGGTCGCGATCAACTCGGCCGCCAGCTCGCCGGACTCGAGCGCGAAGTCGATGCCTTCGCCCGTCAGAGGGTTCACCAGGCCGGCCGCCTCACCCACCATGTACAGGCCGGGCGCCGCCAGTCGAGCCGTCAGAAAATCAGTACGAAGCGGATAACCCTTTGGGCTATCGGCGGGTTCATGCCGGCCGATCACGTCCACGACATGGCGATTCTTCAGGAACTCGCGCATCGCGTGTTGGGGCGAGGCCTGCGGCGCCACGCGCCCGGCTTTGACAAAATAGCCGGCACCGATGTTGGCGCTGGTCGGAGAGGTTGGGAAGATCCAGCCATAGCCGGGCAACGGCACCGAGTCGAAGTGAAACGCCACCTCGCGCGGCAGCGGCTGTAGGCCTTCGAAGTACGCGCGGGCTGCGCGGCCCAGATCGCCCGCGCCGCGCGTCAGGCCGGCACGTTCAAGCAGGGCGCTCGACGCTCCGGTGGCCACAACGACCGCCTGCGCCCGCAGGTTGACCCCGTCCACGGTCACGCCCGTGAAACGGCCGTCTTCCTGCATCAGGGCCGATACGGCCCCATGTCGAAACCGCGCCCCGCCCTCCAAGGCGCCGCACCGGATGATGTCATCCAACCGGTAACGGGGGAGCACCCGAGCCCGAGTCGGCTGATTGTCCGGCCCCAGGATCGGCGCACCGACGCTTTCTCCGTTGGGCGAGAACAAACGCAGGGTCTCGATCGGCATCCCGGCCGCCTCGACCGCCGGCAGGACGCCCATCAGGCCGAGCACGCGCAAAGCCCGTGGCGAGAGCCCGTCGCCGCAGGTTTTATCGCGCGGGAAGTCCGCGCGATCGAGGAGCAACACCTGATGCCCGGCCTGCGCCAGGAAGAAGGCGGTCGCCGAACCTGCGGGCCCGGCGCCGACGACGATGATCTCGGCATCGAGTGGCATACGGTAATTATACGGCGGTGAGCGCCGGCGGCCGACGGTCCGGAGCACGCCGGGGCAAGGCGTCAGAGCCGGTCGGGCGTGCGGCGCGCGCCCGGCCTCATTGATCGCCCGCGCACGTGATCGGTTGCGACCAGTCATCGTATACGCCGGCCTTCAATCCCAGGTAGGGCGAAGGATCGAGCGTGTTCTCGATTCGGGTTTCGTTGAGGAAGGCGCCCTGCCCGTCATCCAGCACGATCGAGAGATGCAGATGGGTGCCGGTGGGGTTGCCGGGATCGCCCGAGTAGTTGCCCTGAGTGCCGAGCAGCGTGCCTGCCGCGACGAACTGCTCCTCGGTGCCGGGCGGGAAGGCCGCGTCGACGAAAGACACGCCGTCCGGGTCGGCCATATGGGTGTAGTACACCCAGATCTGCCGGCCGGGCTGGAGTGGGTCTTCGGGCACGCGGATGATCACGGTGCTCAGCCAATCCGGCCGGCGCGTGAGATAGCCGTCGGACGCCGCCAGCACCGGGGTCCGGTTCAGACCGACCGGCGAGAAGATGTCGAAGCCGGTATGCCGATGGCCGGGTCGCCACGAGTCGCCGAACCCAAAACCGAGATAGCCGTCGGTCGGGAAGAGGAACGGCGCGCCCGGGCAGCGCGTGCCGGCCTGGAGCTGCCACTCAGGGTGCGCAGCGGGATCGCTCAAATAAGCGCCGAGTCGGGCCAGACGCGGTCGGGTGACGATCGTGGGCCACAGCCAGACAAACAACAGCACGCCCAGCGCCAGCCCGACCAGGGCGAGCAGCCCGGCCCAACGCTTGAGAACGGAGGACAGAAGCGCCATAGGGGGTCTGTGGGCTCAGGTCAGGCTCTCGGCGAACCGCTTGAGCAAATGCCAGGTACGTACCGGGTTGCGCAGGAAGCCGACATCCTGAAGCCGTCCAGCTTGAAACGCCGCGTATAGTTCGCCATCCTCTGGGCTGATCTCCTCGACGTGCCGAAAACCCATGGCCCACCCGGCAAAAGCGCGCTCGCCGATCGGTTGATCGAGTAGCAGCGTGAACTGGTGATGTCGCGGATCGCGGCGGATGCGGTCCACAGTCGCGCGGATGGCCGCTTCCGGCCCTTCGAGCACCTGGATGAAGTTGCCGTCGTAGTACAGCAACAAACCGGTGATCCCATCCGGCGCGTTGCGTTCCCGACTGATCGCCAGGATCTGGGATAGCTCTTCCCGCGACAACTCGTGAGTCGCCGAGCTGACATAGGCCACCGTAATGAGGCCGGGCTCAGGCGCCATGAACATCGCCTTCTTGATGCTCCGCAAAGAGCATCTCGACGGCGCCCGGTTCGGTCCCCAGCAACGCCACCAGGGTCTCCCCGGCGGCGATGCCTTCCGGCGATCCCATCGCCGCGGTCAGCGCCGCACGATCGTCGAAGTACAGTTCGTGGATCAGGCGCACGTCCGACGGGCCGGCCGGGCCGCCCTCGACATGGCTAACCGTCACCCGCCGGAGCCCTGGCATGCGTTCGGCCTGCGGCACAAAACGGGTCGACCAGCCGATCAGAACGTTTGCGTCCGGTTTCGTTTCGCGAAAGAGCAGGATGAGCTTAACCATAGACTGAGCCTGGTCTGGGCCTGCCCCACGACCAGAGGATCAAGTATAACGTGGGCCCTGCCACGACCAGTCCAGCCGCAAGAAAAGGCGAAACACAGGGCGAGGCGATGCGGAAGAACCGCATCGCCTCGCCCTGTGTTTCGCACAATGTCCTGCCGGCGGCGCGGTTATTGCCCGAACACGCCGTGATCGCAGCTCAGGCGTGCCCGTGTTCGCTGTCGAAGGCCGTGAACGCGATCAAAACCGCCGAGACCACCGCGATCCCAAGCGCAAACCAGAGCGTGTCGAGCGGGTTCTTCCACTCCGACAGCTTCTCGACGAATTTGATGGCCATCACCAGGATGACCACGCCCGCCAGTCGGCCTTTCAATTGGTGCAGGTTGGTGACCTTGAGGAAGCCGGGCACGCTCAGTTCGCCGATGAAGAGCTCATACAACCCGATTGCGGCCATCAAGAGCGCGATCGCCACCAGGAAGCGATCGAGCAGGGCCAGCAACGCGACCGCGCCGGTGGTGTCGCCTTGCGAGACAAGCAACGCCTGAAAGACCAGGATCGCACTCCAGGCGAAAGCCCCGAAACCGGCGACGGCGGCGGCCAGGACCACCAGGACCGGCACCAGGATCAGGTATCGAGCAGATTCCAGTAGACGACGCACAAGCCCCTCCTCAACCACTCAGCCTGGCAGCGTCACGCCGCTGTCACAATCAGCGCTCGCCGCTCACGGCACTCAGGTCCGCTGATTATAATGACGAGATGCGTCGCCTGTGGGTGGGTGTAGCGGCTTGCGGGGTCCTCGTGCTCGTCGGATGGGCAAATCGAGGCGCGCTCTCGGCCTGGGCCTTCGCTCATACCGGCGAGGAGGAACCCCTTAGCCAGGGCCGCGCCTTGATCCACCTCATGCTCGGGGCCTTGCGCCCACCGCTCGATCTGCGCCCCGACATCCCGATCCGACACACCGGCGTCAATCCCTTCGGCATGAACACCTTTTTGCAACAGGAGGTCGAGCCTGCCAAACGCGCCGAGCAATTGCGGCTAATCGCGGCCGCCGGGTTCGGCTGGATCCGCCAGGAGTTCCCGTGGCAGGATATCGAGATCGCGGCCAAGAACGACTTCTCCGATTGTCGCAACACCGCCGCGACCGGAGGCTGCATCTCGGCCTGGGACAAATACGACCAGATCGTGGCCGAGTCGGAGGCCAACAACCTGCGCATCCTGGTGCGCCTCTCCTCCCCGCCGTCCTGGTCGCGCGCCGACGGCGAGGCCCGCGGCCCGTTCGCGCCGCCGGATGATCTGCAGGATTTCACCGACTTCGCCGCAACCGTGGCTGAACGCTATCGCGGGCGCATCACCACGTATCAGATCTGGAATGAGCCCAACATCTATCCCGAGTGGGGCAACCAGCCGGCCGACCCGGAGGCCTATACGGCCCTGCTTTGCGCCGCCTATGCTCGACTGAAGGCCGTCGACCCCGAGATCGTGGTCTTGTCTGCGCCGCTGGCCCCGACCTTGCCGCTCGGTCTTGCCAGCCCGGCTCAGCCGGCCGCGACGGACTTCAACGACCTGATCTACCTCGAGCGCATGTACGCCGCCGGCGCCGGCGCGTGTTTCGACGTCCTGTCGGTGCAGGGCTACGGCCTCAACAGCGCGGCCTCCGACGAGCGCTTGCGCCCGCTGCAGTTCAACACCGCGCGCAACCTGCTGGTGCGCGACCTGATGGTGCGCCACGGCGACGCCGCCAAAGCGCTCTGGATTTCCGAGATCAACTGGAACGCCGCGCCGCCCGAGGTGACCACGATCTTCGGCCGCTTCAGCGAAGCCCAGCAGGCCCGCTATGCGTCGCTGGCGTACGAGCGGATGCAGACCGAGTGGCCCTGGGTCGGAAACATGATGTTCTGGTTCTTCAAGCGTGCCAGCGACGCCGAGAAGGATCAGGCCTGGTACTACTTCCGGATGGCCGATCCCGACTTCACGTTGCGCCCGGTCTATGCATCGCTGCGCGATTACATCGCCGGGGCCCGTTTCATCGGGCCGGGTTGGTTCCAGGAGGACCACTGGGCGATCGATTGGTCGGGGGGCTGGGAGCCGGCCCAAGACGATCGCTACACCTTCGGCGGCGCTCAGCGTGCAACCACACCGGCAGCGACGCTGGCCTTTGATTTCGTTGGGTCCGGTGTGAAGCTCGATCTGGCTTCGGGTGAACCGTCGGCCGAGTTCCGGGCCACGCTGGACGGGCAGCCGCTGGGAACCCTGACGGCGCGCGACACCACGCCGATGGCCCTGGCCCGCGGCCTATCGAACGAGCGCCACCATCTCGAAATCTTCGCGCCGGTCGGAGTGATCATCGACGGTATCATCGTCGAACGCCCGTCGGGCCCGCATCCGCTGATCCTGGCGGGCGTCATCCTGGCGTTGCTGGTCGTCAGCCGCGCCGTCATGTCTTCATCATCTTCATGAGCAAAAAGCGTGCTTCCTCCTCCTCCGCCGGCGCCAAGACGCCGGTGCAGCCGCCGATCCAGGTCTGGGCCCTGCCGGCCCTGATCGTCATCGTGCTCTTGGCGGCCTCGCTGCGCTTCTTCCGGATCGATTCGCAGAGCTACTGGCACGACGAGGGCAACTCCCGCGTGCTGGCGAGCCGAGCGCCGGGGGATATCTGGCTGGCGGCTGCGGCCGACATTCACCCGCCGGGCTACTACGTCGCGCTCTCGGGCTGGCGGGCGCTGTTCGGCGAGAGCGAGGCGGCGTTGCGTGGGCTCTCGGCCCTGGCCGGGGCACTCACGGCGGGCCTGATCTTCGACCTGGCCCGGCGGCGATTGGGGCTTGTGCCCGCCGTCATCGCCGGAAGTTTTGTGGCCCTCGCCCCTTTCCTGGTGTATTACGGCCAGGAGGCGCGTATGTACGCGCCGCTGACCCTGTGGGGCGTGCTCGCGTTCTACTGCTTCGACTGGATCGAGAACGCAGCCTGGCCCCTGAACGCGACGACCGATCGCGCGGCAGCGGCCGGTTACATCCTGGCGGTCGCAGCCGGCCTGTACACGCACTACGCCTTCGGCTTCGTCGTGGCCGCGCAGGCGCTGCTGATCGCCTGGTCGCTGATCCGCGGGCCGGGTGATGCCCGGCGGCTGGCGCTGGTTCGGCTCGGGCTGCTGAGCGTGGCCGGCTTGCTCTTTGCGCCCTGGATCCCGACCGCTGCGCGCCAGCTGACATCCTGGCCGGCCGATCGCAACGGAAGCGTCTCGCCGCTGGACCTTGCGCGTTACATCGGCTTTGGTTCGACGATCTCGACCAGTGAGGCACAGATCGGCGTTGCCGCGCTGGGCGCCGCCGCAGCGTTCGGCGTCATTTCTTTCCTGGCGCTGCGACCCGAAGCGCAACGCCTGGCCCGGTCAGCCCTGGTCTGGTTCCTGTTGCCGGCCGTGCTCACGCTCAGTCTGGGCCTGCTGACGCCGACCTTCGCCAAGCTCCTGGTCGTGGCTGTGCCGGCCCTGGCCCTGATCGTGTCGCTGACCTTCGACGTTCGCGACGTGCCAGGCCCCCGCAACTGGGCTCGACCCGCGATGGCGGGCGCGTTGCTGGTGGCCGTGGCCGGAACGATGGTCGTCTCACTCGGCCATCTGTATTTCGATCCACTCTATGCGCGCGACGACTACCGCGGCATCGCCGCTTACCTGCGCTCGGCGCAGGTGCCGTCGGACGGCGTGATCGCGATCGCGCCCAATCAGGTCGAGGCCTTCGGCTATTACTACGGTGCCCAACCCGGCGATGCCGTGGTCACACCGCTGCCCACCACACGCCCGCTCGGGCCCGAACAAACGCGCGCGCAGCTGACCGAATTGACGCTCGCGCACGACCGGCTGTGGGTGTTGTACTGGGCTCAGCAACAGGCGGACCCGGACGGCCTGGTCGAACGCTGGCTGGCCGAGAACGCCTTCCCGGCCGGTGACCGCTGGTTCGGCGGCGTGCGGCTGGCCGTCTACGGTACGGCCCCGACCGGCGAGCGCCAACAAAGCGGCGCGCTCTTCGGAGATGACGTGGCCTTGATCGACACGGCGCTCAGCGGCCGCGAGGTCGCGCCGGGCGACGTACTCAGCCTGGACTTGCGCTGGCAGGCGTCTCAAACACCGGCCGAGGATCTCAAGGTTTTCGTGCACCTGGCGACCTCGCCCGAGGCGGAGCCGTTGGCCCAGCACGACAGCGCGCCGGCCAACGGCTTCTCGCCGACGAGCGCCTGGCCGGTCAGTACGCCGATCGCCGACCGTCACGGCGTGCTGATCCCGCGCACCCTGAACCCCGGCACGTACCAGCTCTATGTCGGTTTGGCCGGCCCGAACGGCGTGCGCCTGCCCGTCAACGCCGCCGACGCCGTAGGGGCTGATCGCGTGCTGATCGCCGAGATCACGGTGCGTTAACCGCAAGCGCAGGGTGAGACGTCGATTAAGGCGCCTCTACAGTCGTCAGACGACCCCGCAGATCGAACCGCCCCGCGCTACAATGCTTGCGCTGGGCGGTTCGTCGTTTCCCGGATCTGTGTGACCCAGCCAAGAGGACACCATGCGCGTGCTCATCACCGGCGGGACCGGCCTGATCGGCAGTGAACTGACCAACAACCTGTGCGCCGATGGCCATGAAGTGATCGTGCTTTCGCGCAGCGGTCGGAGCGATGTGCTGCTGCCCTCGCGCGCCCAGGTCGCGCGCTGGGACGGCCGAACCGCGGAGGGTTGGGGTCATCTCGTCAACGATGTGGACGCGATCGTCAACCTGGCCGGCGAGAGCATCGCCGGCGCCAACCCGCTCGCGGGCCGCTGGACCCCGGCGCGCAAGAAGCGGATCCTCGAAAGCCGCCTGCAGGCCGGCCAGGCGATCCAACAGGCGCTCGCGGCCGCGACGAAACGGCCGAGCGTGCTGGTACAGGGCTCGGCCGTCGGGTATGACGGCCCGCGCGGCGACGAACTGATCACCGAGGAGGCCGGGCCAGGCAACGACTTCCTGGCGGATGTGTGCCAGCAATGGGAAGCCGGCGCGGCCGGCGCCGAGGCGCTGGGTGTGCGCGTGGCCGTGATCCGCACCGGCGTGGTGCTGAGCATGGGCGGCGGCGCGCTGCCCTTCATGGCCCTGCCGTTCCGGTTCTTCGTGGGCGGCCCGCTGGGCAGCGGCCGACAATATGTGCCCTGGATCCACGAAGAGGATCAGGTCGCCGCGATCCGTTTCCTGATCGAGCACTCGGGTCTGCGCGGCGCCTTCAATTTATGCGCGCCGAAGCCGCTGACCAGCGCCGCATTCAGCAGCGTGATCGGGCGCACCTTGCGCCGGCCGTCGTACATGCCCGCCCCGGCCTTCGCCTTTCGGCTCGCCTTTGGCGAGTTGGCGACGCTGCTCGTCGACGGCCAGCGCCAGATCCCGCGCCGGTTGCAGCAGTCGGGTTTTCGCTTCAAGTACGAAGACGCCGATTCGGCGTTGAAGGATTTGCTGCGCTAGTTCACGGTCGTAAGCCGATTGACGAATGACGAAGGTTGAGCTCGAGCCAACCTTCGTCTTGTGTTTGGCGCCGGGCGCGGGCCCTCCATCCATGTCCCCCTTCCGCAGGCCTGCCTTTCTCGCGGTGTTGCTCGGCCACTTCGCCGTCGATCTGCTCAACAGTCAGACCGGCGTGCTGCTGGCCACGCTGAGCGGCCCGCTTGCGCTCACCAACGCCGACATCGGCCTGACCGCCACGCTCTTCGGCCTGTCCGGCGCGGCCGCGCAGCCGGTATTCGGCTGGCTGTCGGATCGGCGTCCGGGGCGCTGGGCGGCCGCTGGCGCCGTGATCGGGATGGCGGGCATGTTCGCGCTCTTCTTGGGGACGCCCGGGCGCTTCGCGTTGCTTTTCCTGATCCTGGCCTCGATCTGCTCGGCGGCCTTCCACCCGGCCGGCGCCGATCTGGGCGCCCGCGGCGGCGGCGCCGGCCCGGCCATGGCGGGGCTGGCCTCGTTGTTCTTCCTGTTCGGTCAGATTGGGTTATCGATCGGGCCGGCCTTGAGCGGCTATTTGATCGAGCACTGGGGCTGGATGGCACTATACGGGCCCGTGATCGTGGTGGCCCTGGTGGGCGTGGCCGGGCTGACCATGATCCCGTCGAGTCGAGCGCTCGCCGCCCGGCCGGTGACACGGACGGCTGCCCCGCCGGGCCCGATCGTGTGGCGGGCCTTGCTCCTGGCCGTGCTCATCGGCGGCCTGCGGGTCTGGGCCCAGACCACGGTCGGCAACCTTGGGCCCAAGTACTTCCATGATCTGGGGCTGTCGCCGTCAACCTATGGCGCGATCGTCGGCGTGTTCATGCTGGGCATCGCGCTCGGCGGCATCCTGGGCGGCTGGCTGGCCGATCGGATCGGTGGGCGGGCGATGACGATCGCAACCCTGGCCTTGAGCGTGCCGGCCTTGTTCTGGCTGCCGGTGGTCACCGGGCCGGCGATCTATGCGGTCGCGCTGCTGGCCGGCGTGCTGAACGGCGGGCCGCACAGCCTGTTGGTCGTCATCGCCCAGCGCGCGATGCCGGGGCGCGGCAGCCTGGCTTCGGGGTTGGCCCTGGGCTCGATGTTCGCGATCAGCTCGAGCGGGGTCTGGTTGAGCGGCCTGGTGGCCGACCAGGTCGGGCTAGGGTTCGCGGTTCAGGCCGGGGCCGGGCTCGACGCCGCCGCGGCGTTGTTGGCGTTGGCGCTGCCGTTTGCGTCAGTCGCGCGACCGACGGCCGGAGCGGATTCTAACCTTTGACCTGTCAGGTCCGGTTGAGAATCGCTTGTTTTCAAGGCGTTGACAAATCGGCGATCATCGATAGATCGCTGATTTCCTAACCAACCGATCATCGCAACCCGAACGGGTCTCACAGCGTAGAGTCTTTGTCTGAGGTCAATCACATGGATCGACGTTTTCGCCAACGCCCGTTTCGCACAAATCGCCGCAGCAGTCCCCTGATCGGGGCGCTGTGGATGTTCGGCCTGGCCTACCTGTTCTTCTCGCACAACTGGTGGCCCGGTATCCTCATCCTGATCGGGATCACGATCGTGGCCAACGCCGTCCTCGCCGGAGTCACGATCGCGACGGCTGCTCCGGAGATCCCGAGCAGCCCGCCACCCGAGCCGAGTCGGGCGCCAGGGCCCGTCGCAGCGCCCACGCCTTTCGTTTCAACCGCGGATGAGCCGGTGCGCCCGCCCAGTCCAACGCGTCCGCTCGACCTGCCCGATCGCTGCCCGAACTGCGGCGGCCCGACCGGCGCCTCGGCGCCCCAGGGCGGCGCGCTTGATCCCACCCTCTGCCACTACTGCGGCTCACGCCTGGCGAGGTAACAGCCACGGTTGACTCGCAAACAACAAAGCAGGTTGGCGTCGAGCCAACCTGCTTTGTTCCTATTCGTCTTCTTCGGTTACGTCCGGCGGGCCGGGATCATCCACCACATGCGGTTCGGTATCGTCGAGCGTGACAATCGCTTCGGACGGGAAGTGGATCGAGGTTTGCGTCCCGGAGCGCGTGATCTCCAGACCCTTCCAGCGCACCGTCACCGGCCAGGGGAAGGGACAGAATCCGTCGATCACCACCCGCCGCGGCGTGATCGGCCGGATGCCCGCCGCGCGCAGCATCAGGTGCACGGGCGCCACGCCCCACAGATAGTCCTTCTCGCCCAGGCCGTCCAGCACATCGGCGTTGTAGGCCTCGCTGAAGGCATGATCGGTCCGCAGACCGTGGATCATGGCATGCATCAGCCGCGCGATCAACTCGGCGGCTTCTACTCGATAGCCGTAGTCGATCAGGCCCTCGCAGACCATGGTGTTCCACATCATCCACACGCCGCCGCTGCCCCCGCGATTGTCGGCCCGATAAACGGGCTCATTGGCGGCGCAGTTCGGCAGGCCGTTCGCGCGCCAGAAGCGCTCGGGATCCAACACCGTCCGACGCACCAGGGCCTCGGCTCGCGCCGCGTCCGGGAGACCGGCCCACAGCGGAAGCAACAGGGTTTGATCCTGGCGGGTCGTGTCGACGGTCGAGACCACGACCTCGTAGTCGTCGGTCAGGCCGGTCACCTCGACCCGCTCGACCTCGGCATACAGCTTGTCGCTGGTCGCTGTTGCGACGCCGAAGTACCACTGCGCCTGCGACCGCTTGAAGGCCTCGACCCGATGCCGCCCGCGCGGGCCGCGGCCGGCAACAGTGACGCCGAGCGCGACCTTCTGCTCGGCCGGGCCGACGGCCCGCACGACGATGCGTGCCGCAGGATCGAAACGACGCGCCAGGTCGACTGCCAGATCGCCGCGGCCGATGGCCAGCACCTCGCCGCGTGTAACCGCATGCGAGTCGCGATCGATATAGTGGTAGATCGCGGTCTCGTCCCGCCACATCGCGTCGACAACGGCTTTCAGGGCCGCCGCGCGGGCCGTGATCTCGGGCTCCTCCGGTCGGCCAAGCGCCTCGCGGATTTGGAGCAGCGCCGTGGCTTCACGGTACAGGTACGACGCCAGGTCGGGCGACTCGACTGCCGTGACGTCGGCGCCCTGCCCCCACTTCTGCCAGCGCACAAACGACGGGTTGTCGTCGAAAGCCGATTGGATCGTGTGCGACCACTCGGGCACGCCGTCGCCGTCGCGGTCATAGCGCGACGAGAACCAGACATTGAAGAACCGGTATAGACCCAGGTAACACTGGTCAAGGAAGGCCAGGTCCTGCGTATCCTGGTAGATCTTCCAACAGAGAGAGGCCAGAAGCGGGATGCACAGGGCCTTGTTGCGCTGGCCGGCGAGCCCGGGCTTCCAGTCGATGAAGCCGCGCTCATCCTGAACCGCCAGCCAGTTGAGCAGGATACCCTTGGCCAGCTCGGGCGCTGCGTGCGTGATGTTGGGCAGCGCGACGTAGGCCTCGGTCGCCACCTGGCCGTCCCACAACCAGGGGTGATCGGACCCGTCGCCCTTGCGTGAATAGCCGCGATCGGGGTTGCGCGAGAACACGAACGACGGATGCGGCAGCTTGTCGGTCGGACCGACGAAGCAGCGCAGCGATACGTTCTGGGCGAACGCAAAGGCAGCGTCCCAGTCTCTGTCGCCGGTCTCGATCTCAAGCAGGCTTTCGTTGAGCAACTCCAGCCGCGCGAACTCGCCCTCCCACTCGCGCGCGAAGACCTCGCGCAGCAGCACCAGGCTCTCGGCCGCCGAGGGCCGGGCCGCGCAGGCCCAGCGCACGACCACCGGCTCCTCGAAGGGCAGTTCGATGGTGCGGGTCAGGACAGGGTGCGGGGCCGAGTCGCCGCGGGCCTCTTCGTCCATGGCGACGATGACGTTGAGGTTGCCGGTCTGGCCCTCGAGCACGGCATACTCTTCGCGCTGGCTGGGCCCGAGCGGTCGGTTGAGCGGGGTCGCGCCGCGCGCGGCCGCAGCGCCCTCTCCCCCGGTGATGGGCTTGAGTAGCCCGGCCACCGCCACCGAGATCGTCCGGTTCGGACGCTCTGCGTCGCGGTTGACCAACGTGAATTGGCCGGCCAGCACATGGCTTTCAGCCACCCAGTAGTGGGCCGTGACCTTCACGCCGGGGAGCGGCTCGCATTCCACCCGCAGGTGATTGACAAAGAAAGAACGGAGCGTCGGCCGGACGGCGAAGGCGGCCGGATCGCTGATGTGCTGGTCGCCTTCCGAGAAGATGGGAAAGAGGCGCAGTTCACGAGCGCGCAGCCCGTACGTCGTCCGCACGCTCAGGGCCGGAGGCTCGCCACCGCTCAGGGCAAGCTCCCAACTCTGGTCGTCAGCGTAATCCGTGGGGGTGAGGCGCGTGTCGGCCGCAATACGAAGGGCCAACGGATCGTCCTGGGTGAGGAACCAATCGCGCATGCCCATGAATTGTAATCTGTTTCATGGGTCAATTCCGGCCGCATCGTTTTTGCCCAGGATGTTCACAGACGTGCCAAGACGGCCGGATCCGCCTCGGATCCGGCCGTCTTGGGGGCTTTTAGGGCACATCAAGCCATCTAAACTCGCACCGGCGGGCCGTTTCCAGCCGGGCTACCGGTGTCGAAACGCAAACCTGTCAGCCCTTCGACATCACGCCTTCGGGCCGGTGTACACCACTTCGAACTGGATGTTGTCCGGCGAAACGAACATGACCTGATAGTAGGTGTTGGTCTCGCTCTGCGTGAACTCCGGGCGATGACGCGGCGTGTCGAACAACGTCGGGACCTCAACCCGCTTGAGATAGTCAACCGTGGCATCGACATCGGATTGCGCCGGGACGCCGAGCGCCAGGTGGTTGAGGCCCGGGCCGTCGTAATCGTTGGCGGCGGCCTTGGCCGGGCCCATGAACCACAGGCTGACGCCGCCCGAATCCATCAAGCCCAGCCCGCCTTCACCCTCGTAGAGCACATTCCAACCGAGGAAGGTCAACAGCTCCTTATAGAAACCGGCATTGGCGGGCTGGATCATGAAGACCAGATGCGCGACGTGTGATTGAGGCATAGGGGTTAGCTCCTTCTTTTGGCAGGTGCCCGTTTGGGTTTGACTGGCTTTCGACCGGTTGTGGGCCGGGCCCCGGTCTTTGCTGGTGATTGTGACGTCTTCGTCTTGAGGGTTGAGTTGTTCTTCGTCGCGGATTGCGGCGTTGCGGCCCGCGCCGCTTTGATTGCCAGCAGCGGAAAGACCGTCTCTTTGCGCTCGAGCATAGCGACGAACATCTTGATCAGCCGCACGCGGGTCTCGGGCTTCTTCGCCGCGCGGATCCGAAACAGGATCGCGTATCGGTTGGCGCCCTTCAACGTCTCGAAAAACTCGCGCGCGACCCGGCTCTTGTCCAGCGCGAGTTGCAGATCGTCCGGGACCACCGCCTGGCTCTGCGGCTCATAAGCCTTGGCCCAGCGGCCATCAGCCTTCGCCTGGTCGATCGCGGCCTGGCCGGCCGGCCGCATCTTGCCGGCGGCGATCAGGGCCTCGACTTTTCTGACGTTGATCTGTGACCAAAGACTCCGCGGCCGGCGCGGCGTGAATTTCTGCAACCACGCGGCCTCGTCATACTTGTCCTTCTGACCGTCGATCCAGCCGAAACACAGGGCGCCGTCGAGCGCTTCGGGGTACGTCACAGTCGGCGTCCCCGAATCCTTCTTGAAGATGCGCAGCCATACGCCGGGAGAGTCAGCCGGTTGGGTCTCGAGCCATGTGACCCAGGCCTCCGGCGACCGAAAGGAGAGGATCGGGAGCGAGTCCTTCGGATGTCTTTCGATCTTCATCGTCGAGCGTGTCTCCTGGTGGTCAGCCGGGTTGCGAGCCCACCCAGTCGACACCGGCCTCCGGGCCAAGCCGCTCGGTTAACTCGCCGGTGTGCTGCTGGATGTGCCGGATGGTGTACAACTGGAGCTCGAACTTCGTGAACGGGAGCCAGTGGAACCCGGAGGGAGCCGCCAGGTCGAGCTGTGGGACCCGCTCCGCCACCTTCCGGCGGCAGAAGTTCACATACGCCAGCAACTCCGGCTTTGAACACACCGCATCGGCCAGCGCCGGATCATCGGCGCCTTCGAACGTGTAGGCCGGACGATGTCCGTCCCAGGATTTGTAGTCCTCTGGCCTCTCCTCCAGATACAGATCGGTATAGAGCAGCGCATGGTACGCAATGCGCCAGAACGTGTTGCCACGCCCCTTGATGTTCCAGAGATCGTCCGGGCAACGCTCGATGGACGTCTGCAGCATCGCCAGGGCAGCGTTGTACTGAGCTTCAATGCTCTTGTTGTAATCCATCGGAACTCTCACCTTCCAGCGCCATCACGAAAGCGGTCGGCCCAGGAACGCCAACGTCCGTTCCCAGGCAAGTTGGGCAGCTTCGGCGTTAAACGCGTCAGCCCGATCCGGTTCAAAGAACCAGTGCCCTGTCCCAGGATAGGTATGGCTCATGACCGGACGGCCGGCTTTCTCAAGCGATGCTACGACATGGGCGACGCTCTCGGCCGGCTCAAACGGGTCGTTCTCGGCGAAGTGGCAGAGGTACTCCGCCCTGGACGTGCTGAAGTCGTCGGTCCCGGTCCCGTAGAAGGCGACCACCCGACGGATGTGCTCGGGATCGCCGTTGGAGAGATCGAGCGCGTAGAACGCGCCGAGCGAAAAGCCGATCACGGCCAGGCCGGTCTGATCGGGGCCGACCCGCTCGCTCAGAAACGCGGCGGCTGCCCGGACCTCAGCCCGCACCTGCGGGAACAGCGGCTCGAGCGCCTGAACGGCCGCCTCAGCCTCGCTGATGGTATCGACGACCTTGCCGTGATACAGATCCGGAGCGAACGCGAGATAACCCTCCCCGGCCAGGCGCCGGCAGAGGGCCTTGATGGTTTCGTTCAGACCCCACCAGGCATGCAGGACCAGGACGCCGGGCCCTTTTCCACTGGTGGGCACGGCCAGATAACCTTGGGGCTGCGATGCTGTCATGTCGTCTCCTGAAGTGTAAAGTGTCAATCCGCTGAGACCATCCAACATGCCCTGACCTGTATACAACGGTCTGGTTGCTGGCGGTTCAACCCGAATTAAGGTGCTCCAAGCAGGAGCAGGTATTCCTCGGTCTCGGCGCCGCGCGCCTGGGCATAGCCGCGATCCTCGCCCACGATTCGAAACCCGCATTTCTGCAACACGCGCAGGGAGGCCGGGTTGTCTTTGGCGACCCGAGCCCGCATCGGCCGCGCCGGGTTAACGTGCTCGAGAAAGGCCGCGAGCGCTGCGCTGGCGAGGCCGCGCCCCCAATACTCGCGCCCAAGCCAGTAACTGACCTCGGGCCCATCGCCCTCCACATAGCTGAGGACGCTGCCCGCGATCCGGCCGTCGGTCATGATCGTGCGGATGACCACAGTCGTGGCGGCCCGGGCCCGAGCCCAATGCGCGTCGAAGGCGGCGCGATCGGTCGGGTCCTTGGCGGTGAAGGCCGCCATCCAATTCGCTTCGGGATCCAACTGCTGCGCGAAGAAGACCTCCAGATCCGCATCGACGACTTCGCGCAGCTCGCAGTCAATGGGCATGGCGCTCTCCTTCGATGATGATCTGATAGCCGTTCGGAGAGCGCAGGCGCATCAGCCATTCGCCCCACGCGGCCAGCTCGGGCACTTGGTGCACCGCGAGCCCGGTCTGGAGACAACGTTCATGCACGGCATCGATATCGCTGGTTCCGATCTGCCAGATCAGGGGTTGCCCGACATCGAATGTCGCCCCGTCGCGTTGCTGCAGACCAAACAGGATCCGGCCCTCGAAGGCCAGCCCAACGAACCCGAGCTCGCGGTGCTCGATCTCGAAACCCAACGCCTGGTAAAACGCGATCTCGGCGTCAAGATCGGCGACGAACAACACGGGTTGCAGGCGCGTGAACATAGGCAGATCGATTAGCTGGCAAACGCGTACGTCAATATCATCGGATAGCGTTCGGCATGCCCGCCCAGGGCCAACGACCCCTCGCCGCGCAGACCGCGCAACTCGCCGGTGCCGGTGTCGGGCAGGATGATGAAGGCGTCGGTTACGCTCGTCTTGTCGAACGTGCCGCGGTGCTCGAGGACGAAACTGCCCGAGCGCCCGCCCAGCCGCCCCACGATCCGCTCCTGGCCAACGAAGCTGCCGGTGCCGTCTTCGCGGTAGGTCATCAGGTATTCGCAGACACTTTCACCCTCGAGGTCGCCCTCGTAGACGTATACGTTGTGGCTGCGGGTCAGCTTGAGCTCGCCCGGAGCTTCGTTGTAGGGTTTCTCGTCCCAGGCTTTGACGGCAAAATGAACAGTGGTGGTCGGCATGTGGGTATCTCGTTATCCGGGCGCCGGAATGCGCGAGAGCCAAGGTAACATGCGGAGGGCGCACCGTCTTGGAAAAATCCGCCAACTAGAACAAATATACTATACTTCGCCCGCCAAAGCCATGTCCCCTCGCCAGCACTTCAATACCCGCGGGCTCCTCGATCCCGGCGCCGCCCGCGCCCGATTTGCGCTGTCCCGGCACTTCCCGGCGCCGGATGTCGGGGCCTTTGTGCAGCGGTACTGGATCATCACCTGGGATCTGCGCGGGCAGCCGCCGCATCGTCAGGAAACCCTGCCGCACCCGTGCGTCAACCTCGTGATCGAACGCGGCCGTACGCGCGTGTATGGCCCCGCGGATGCGCGCGGCGTGCGGACCCTGGCGGGTCGGGCCGGGGTCTTTGGTGTGAAGTTCCGGCCAGCCGGATTTCGTCCGTTCTGGGCCGGGCCCGTCTCGGCGCTCGCCAACACCTGGCGCAGCGCGCGCGACAGCTTTGGCGTAACCGGGCGCGCGTTAGAGCAGGCGGTGCTCACCCGCCCCGCACCGGCCGAGCAGATCGCGGCCGTCGAGGGCTTCCTGCGTGAACGCCTGCCCGCACCCGACAAGACCATTGACCTGGTCGACCGGATCGTGGCCGAGATCTATCAGCGGCGCGAGATCCAACGCGTGGAGGATCTGGCCGCTTGCTTCGGCTACAGCGCGCGCACCCTGCAACGACTCTTCAACGACTACGTCGGCGTCAGCCCTAAGTGGGTCATCCAACGCTATCGCCTGCAAGAAGCGGCCGAGCGGCTGGCCGAAGGCCGCGCCCCTTCGCTCGAAGCGCTGGCCCTCGAGCTCGGCTTCTTCGATCAGGCCCACTTCAACCGCGACTTCAAAGCCCTGGTCGGGCGCACGCCGGCCGAATACGCGCGTCAGAGCCTGCTCTAGATCGGCGTGCTCCACCCCTCAGCCTGGCTTGCGCGCGAGGATATACGCGCGGCGACTCTGATGCTCGACCGCGGGATATGGCTCGCGCTCGAGCGCGTACTCGAGGCTGAACCCGGCCGACTCGAGATAGCGCGTCATCTCGTCGGCTTGAAAGAAGACGAAATCCGCTGATACGGGCCGCTCCCACCAGGTGCTGAGGTGCAGCACCTCGTCGCCGATGTGAAAGGCCAGCAGCAGCCACCCGCCCGGCTCAAGCACCCGCTGGAGCTCGCGCAGCGCTTCCACGACCTGAGCCCGCGGGATGTGGATGATCGAATAAAAGGCCGCGATCCCGACCCAGGCGGAGTCGGGCACGTCCGTCAGCGCGCGCAGATCGCCCTGAACAAACGTCAGGTCGGGATTGAGACGGCGCGCCTGAGCGAGCATGCCCTCGGAGAGATCGACGCCGACGACGGCGGCGCCGCGGTCGGCCAGATACCGCGCGACCTGCCCGGGGCCGCAGCCCAGGTCGCAGATCAGGCCGCGCGAGCCCACGATCGCCGCCAGCTGATCGAGCTGCTGGCGATCGAACGGCTTGTGCCGCAGTTCGTCGTAGATCTGCCGCGCGTACGCGTCGGCGATACGGTCGTAAGATGCGCGCAGGTCGGCCGGTGAGGAGTCGGTCATCGTCGCGGGGCTCAGGCGCCGTAGGCCGCCAGGATCCGATCCATCTCGGCGTTGACGCCGGCATCGATCCGCATGCGGCGCGGGTCGGCCTCGAACCAGGCGACGGTGCGGCGGATGCCCTGGCGAAACGGGAGGGTGGCCTGATAGCCGGGCACGAAGGTCTTGATCTTGGTGTTATCGAAGACCACGCTCCAGGCCT
>JAEURK010000108.1 GCA_016789175.1 Anaerolineales bacterium | reverse complement strand
GGAAAGCCTCTCGACCACGGCGCCTTACATCCTGGCCGGTCTGGCCGTGGCTGTGAGCTTTCGGTGCGGCATGTTCAACATCGGCGTCGAGGGCCAGATCTTCCTCGGCGCGATCTTCGCCACCTACGTCGGTTATGCCTTCACCGGGTTGCCGGCGATCGTGCACATCCCGCTGGCGGTGCTGGCCGGCGCGCTGGGCGGCGCGTTGTGGGCGGCCATCCCGGCTCTGCTCAAAGCGCGGGCCGGCGCTCACGAAGTGATCACCACGATCATGCTCAATTACGTTGCTTATCGCCTGACCGACTGGCTGCTGGCGGGCCCGATGCAGCGCGAGGGTAGCACCAACCCGATCAGCCCGCTGATCCTGCAGACCGCCGAACTGCCGCGGCTGTTGCCGGAGCCGGCCCGCTTCCACATCGGTTTCTTCATCGCGCTGGCTGTGGCGTTCGGGGTGTGGTGGCTGCTTTTCCGGACGACGATCGGGTTCGAGATCCGCACGGTGGGCGCCAACCCCGACGCGGCCAAGTACTCGGGCATGAGCGTCACCCGCAACCTGGTGCTGGCGATGTGCCTGTCGGGCGCGCTGGCCGGGCTGGCGGGCGCGAACCAGGTGCTGGGCATGAACCGCACCATGACGGGCGGCATCAGCGGCGGCCTGGGCTTTGACGCGATCGCGTTGGCCCTGCTCGGCAAGAGCCATCCGGCCGGTGTGGTGGCGGCCTCGTTCATGTTCGGCATCCTGCGCAGCGGCGCAACCAAGATGCAGAGCGTGGCCGAGATCCCGACCGACCTCATCTCGATCATCCAGGCGCTGGTCATCGCCTTCATCGCTGCGCCCGCCATCGTGCGCGGGCTGTTCCGGATCAAGCGCGGCGGGGACGATGCGCGCACGGTCTTCATGCGCGGGTGGGGGCGCTAAGCCATGACGTCAGCACCGGCTCCCTCGACCTTTTTGACGGCTTCGCAAGACCTGGCGCGCTCGGCGCATCGCACCCGCGTCCGGACTTACGGCGCGGTGACTGTTCTGATCGCCGTGGCCATGTACGTGTTCTTTGCCAACGGCGTCGACCCGGCCCTGCAATCCACCTTTGGCCTGAACCAGGGCGCGGTGGCCAAAGAGCAGCGCATCCCCGATTGGGTGATCCCGAGCTTCGCCACCGTGGCCGGCCTGGCGGTCGTCACGGGGGCACTGGGCGCCTACCAGATCGTGCGCGGCACGCAGCGCACGGCCAATCTGTCCGTGGGTGTGGCGTTGTTGATCTTCATCTTCGCATTGCTGGTCTGGGCGACCCGTGACGCTTCGATCAATCTGGCGGGTTTGATCAAGACCGCGCTCAACCTGGGTGTGCCGATTACGTTCGGGGCGCTGGCCGGCATCTTGTGCGAGCGAGCGGGCGTGGCCAACATCGCCATCGAAGGCCTGATGCTTGGCGCGGCCATGATGTCGACCCTGGTCGGCACCGTCACCGGGGATTTGTGGATCGGGTTGCTGGCCGGGATGCTGACCGGCGCCGTGCTGGCCGCGATCCACGCCGTGCTCTCGATCCACTACAAGGTCGATCAGATCATCAGCGGCACGGTCATCAACATCTTTGCCACGGGCACGACCAGCTACATCTCCTCGCTGTTCATGCAGCGCATGACCGACCAGCTGAATAACCCGGGCACGTTTCGCAACATCGTCGTCCCCGGGCTGGTCGACATCCCGGTGCTCGGGCGCGTGCTGTTCGAGAACACGATCTTCACGTACATCATGTTTGCGCTGCTTGTGATCATTCATGTCGCGCTGTTCTACACGCGTTGGGGCCTGCGGGTGCGGGCCGTCGGCGAGAACCCGAAGGCGGCCGACACGCTCGGCGTCAACGTGTACTTCACGCGCTACATGGCCGTGATCCTGGGCGGGTTGGTGGCCGGGATCGGCGGCGCGAGCTTTACGCTCGGCGCGGTCGGGCGTTTCGACGAGGGCATGACGGCCGGCAAGGGCTTTATCGGCCTGGCCGCCATGATCTTCGGCAACTGGTCGCCGTTCGGGGCCTTCGGGGCCTCGTTGGTCTTCGGCTTCGCCGACTCGCTGGCCACCCGGCTGGCGATCCTGCGGGTGCCCATCCCATCGGAGTTCCTGTTGATGGCGCCCTACATCGCCACGATCATCGTGATCGCGGGCCTGATCGGACGCGTGATCGCGCCGGC
>JAEURK010000105.1 GCA_016789175.1 Anaerolineales bacterium | reverse complement strand
ACGCGCGCGCGTTCAGGTCGGGGCGGTTCCAGTAGCCGCGCATCATCGTCGGCGTGCGCACAACCAGCTCGCCGATCTCGCCCGGGAGCGTCTCGCGATCGTCGGAGTCGAGCAGCAGGCCTTCGCTCTCGGCCCAGATTCGGCCGATCGGCACCGAGTCGTCGGCATCAACCTCGGCTCCGGGCGCGGGCACGTGGTAGTACGTGCACTGGTTGACCTCGGCCGGGCCGTAAACGTTGCTGACGCGCGCGCCCGGCACCAGGGCCTGCAGCTCGCGCAGCGCGCTGGGCGGGTAGGGCTCGCCGCCGTACAGGATCCAGCGCAGCGCGCTCAAGTCACGCTGCGGCAAGGCGCCGCGCAACACCAGCTGAACCAGCGCGGTCGTGACCGAGTACCAGATCGTCATCCGTTCGTCCTGGATCAGCTTCGAGAGGCTGGCCGGGAATTTGGTCACCGGCTCGGGGATGATCACGGTGGTCGCGCCGCGCAGCGGGCCGGTGAAATAGTCGAAGGTCGACATGTCGAAGTGCAGGGGCGAGTGGTTGCTGAGCACATCGCTGCTCTGCACGTCGTACAGCTCCGCCGAGAGCCGGGCGTAGGCCAGGCCGCTGGCGTGGGTGTGCATCAGGCCCTTGGGCGTGCCGGTCGAGCCCGAGGTGTACATGACGTAAGCCAGATCATCCGGGCCCAGGGCGATCTTGGGCGCGGGGGCAGCACCGGCCGGCACGTCGGCCCAGCGCAGGGCTTCGGCCGAGAGGTCGTCACCGGGCGCGAGGCCGATGACGCGTGTCACGCCGTGTGCGGCCGCCAGCGTTGCCGCAGCGGCGCGCTTGGGCTCATGGGTGACGAGATGCGTGATGCCGGCGTCCTGCACGGCGAAGCCCAGGCGCGCGACCGGCGCGAGCGGATCGAGCGGCACGTAGGCGGCGCCGGCCATCCAGATGCCGTACACGGCCACCGGGGTCTCCAGGCTCTTGTTAAGGAGGATGCCGACCCGGTCGCCGCGCTGCACACCTTGCGCGCGCAGGGCCGAGGCCAGTGCGCTCGAGCGGCGCAGCCAGTCGCCGTACGCCAACGCCTGGCCGTTGCAGCGCAGGGCCGTCTTCTCGGGCGCGCGCTCGGCGGCGCGCAGGAGGATGTGGTGCAGCAGGTCGATCATGCCGGCAGACCCAGGATGCGGGCGATGATGTTGCGCTGGATGTCGCTTGTGCCGCCGTAGATCGGGCCGCCGATTGCGTCGCGCAAATCGCGCTCGATCTCTTCTTCGGTCACGTAGCCGCGCCCGCCGTGGATGCGGATCGCGTCGAGGCTCGATTCGACGAAGGCCTCGCTCAGGTGCAGCTTGGCCAGCGCGGCGTCGAGCATGGCCGGCTCGCCCCGCGACTTGCGCCAGGCGGCGCGGTAGGTCAGCAGCCGGGCCGTCTCGAGGCGCAGTTTCATCTCGGCGATGCGGTTGGAGATCGACTGGAACTTGCCGATCGACTGGCCGAAGGCCTTGCGCTCGCGCGCGAAGGCCACGCACTCCTCGAGTTGCTTTTCCATCCGGCCGATCTGAAAGGCCAGCACGCCGGCGCGCTCCCACTCCTGGGCGGCGTTGAACATGCTGGCGCCGGCGCCTTCGGGCCCGATCCGGTTCGCGGCCGGCACGCGCACGTCGCGGAGCGTGATCTCGCCCATCGGCACGGTGCGCAGGCCCAGCTTGGGCTTGACCGGCCCGATCTCGAGGCCGGGCGTGCCGCGCTCGATCAAGAACAGGCTCACGCCCCAGGCGCCTGCGCCGGGTTTGGTCAGCGCGTAGACGAGATATACGTCGGCGACCGGCGCAAAGGTCAGATAGGTCTTGCAACCGTTCAGGACGTAGTCGTCGACGTCTTTGACGGCTGTGGTCCGCATCGCGAAGGCGTCGGAGCCGGTCTCGGGCTCGGTCATGGCGTCGCAGGCGATGATCGTGCCGCGGCTCAGCCCGGGCAGGAAACGTTGCTTGTGGGCCTCGCTCGCGAAATCGATGAAGGTCGGCAGCAGGCTGGTCACCTGGGCACAGACCGCGAAGGTCAGGCCATTGTCGCGGCAGCCGTAGCCGAGCGCCTCGAGCGCGGCGATGATGGTGAGCGGATCGTGTTCGCCGCCGCCGTAAGCGTGGGGCACGTTGAGGCCGAGCAGCCCGAAGGTTCCGCAGGCGTTCCAGGCCTCGCGCGGGAACTCGCCATCGCGGTCGCGCGCGACGATGTCGCCGTTGAGCCAGGTCTCGGCGAACGTGATCACGCGCCGGCGCAGGTCGAGTTGTTCAGGGGTCCAGCCGAAGTTCATGCGCGGAGCGCTCCATGGTTGACGGCGCCGTTCTGGCGTGACGGATGCAGCACCCGCAGACCGTCGGGCGCGGCGAAGGCATAGGGGTCGTGCGGATCTTCGGCCAGGCTTTCGATGTCGACCGGGATGCCGAGGCCGAGGTCCCTGGCATAGTCCATCAACAGCCCAAGCGCGACATGGTCCTCCAGCGACCAACCGGTCGAGTCGAACACCGTGGTCGTCTCGCGCCGGGCGGCGTAGCGCTCGGGGTTCTTGACGACGTCGACCAGCGACGGTCCGATCTCGGTCGGGCTGAGCCGCTGACACTCGCCTTCCTGCATGGCCTGAGCGGGAAAATCAGGCACGACCAGGCTGCGTTGCAGCAAGCTGAGCGGCAGTTCGGTTTTTCCGGGGAAGTCCGACCCGATGGCGTTGACGTGCAGCCAGGGCTTGTGCGCGCCGTCCGCGAAGACCGGGCCGGCGCCGACGTCGACCGACGTGCACGTGCACAGCACGTCGGCGCGTTCGACAAGTTGGGCCAGGCCGGAGGCGTCCACCGGGATCAGCTCGATATGCAGGAATCCGGCGCGCTTCCGGAACGAGTGGGCGACGGCCGGATCGCGATCGTAGACCCAGGCCGCCTCGATCGGCAGGACCCGCGAGAGCCCGTGTAGCTGGGTGACGGCCTGGGCGCCGGCGCCGATCAGGCCAACGATGTGGCTGTGCGGCGCGGCCAATGCGCGGCTGGCGATGGCCGACGCCGCGCCGGTGCGCAGCGCCGTGAGGAAGTTGCCATCGGCCACCGCGATCCAGTGCCCGGTTTGCGTGTCGTAGGTGCTGACGGTCGACAGGATGGTGGGAAGCTGACGTGCGCGCGGGTTGCTCGGGTGATAGCCCACGACCTTGATCGTCACGCGGCCGCCGGTCATGACCGGCATCCATTCGATCAGACCCAATTCGGGATCTGTGTAATTGAAGCCGGAGCGCGCCGGGCTGTGCGTGTGAGCCGGCTCGAACGTCGCAAAGGCCGTCGTCAGGCGCGCGATGAGGGCGTCCATCAATTCATGGAGACCGATGCGCTGGACGATGGCACGAACGTGATCACTGGGGAGGAGCGTGGTCTGCATCGTGTCGCTTGATCTCTGGGTGTTCGCCTTTGGGATAGTCACTATACGTAGGCCCTATCAAGATTTTATAGATGACAATGGTCCCAAATCGGGCTGTCTAACCTCTGCGTGTGATCGTTCGACGGGTTGTGGCACGGACTGAGGGTCGCACGCGGCGCAGAAATCCGCCCGATTCCGCGGAGAATGCTTAAAAAGATGAACGCGCAGGCGCCCGAACTTGCGTCATTGCAAGCGGGTGAGAGTTTGATTAATGGCGGTGGCGAGGATCAGATCTGAGGTGGCAGCGGCATCTTCAACAGCTGCATCTCGTGCCGGAGCGTCTCGGCGAAACCGACGCGGATCAGTCGCGGATCGAAGCCGAGCTCGCGGCGGGCCTTGGCGTTGCTGCCGATGTACGTGACGCCGGCGAGCACGCGCAGGCCTTCGCGCGTGTAGGTCTCGGGCACCGAGATGAAGCGTTCGACGAGGCCCATGAGTGCGGAATTGGCTTTGACCAACCCTGGGCCGGCGCGCAGCGCGGGCAGAGGCACGCCCGTGATCTCGCGCGCGACCTCGAGCGCCGCGATCAGGGTGTGGGTCGGTCCGCAGATGAAGTAGTTCTCGCCGGGCCGACCACGCTCCATAGCCGCGAGATGCCCGGAAGCGACGTCGTCGATGTGGGCCCAGGAGAAGGCGGTGCCGGTCGGCAGAAGCGGCAGACGGCGCTGCAGATACTGGATCAGGGTTCGGCGCACGCTGCTGGTATCGCCCGGTCCGTAGATCAGCCCCGGTTGGACGATCACGAGCGGCAGACCTCTGGCGATGAAGCGCTCGGCGATGTGGTGGGCCTCAGCCTTGGTGCGGTCGTAGACCGTCAGATGGGTGCCGGTGAAGCGATAGGTCTCGTCGACCTCACGGCCGTGTGTGTCGGAGTTGACCGCCAGGGTGCTGGTATATACGCCGCGCGCGATTCCGAGCTCGGCCATCACATCCAGCACGTTCTGCGTACCGAGCACGTTGATGCGTTCGCCCTCGCGTGGGTCGCGCGTACCGACCTTGTACCAGCCGGCGATGTGATACACGCCGTCGACCCCGCGCATCGGATCGCGCAACGTGTCCTTCTCGGTGACGTCGCCGGGTGCGACCTGCACGCCCAGCGCGACGAGGTCCTGCGCTTTGGATGGGTTGCGGACCACGGCCACCACGTCGTGTCCGGCCGCGCGCAGTTGTCGGGCCACCCGCCCGCCGACGAAACCGGTCGCACCCGTGACGAAATAACGCATGACCTGCTCCTTGTGTGAGGCTCCAGCCTGTTCATTACTACCACAATTCCCTGAGGCCATAAAACGGCGTACGGCGCCCACCCCGCGGCCCACCTCGTTGTTGTCGCCTTTGTGCGGTGAAAACGCTGCAGGCAAACCGCGGGTGTATACCCGATCTTCTTAGGCCGGATTCAGCCTCTCTGAGCCGTTCCTTAACCTGGTCCCGGCAGAATGCGTCTCTATGGAGGCCGTGGCCAGTTCTCCGGTTGGCGCAAGATTCGCCGGTCCCGGTTCCGATTTTCGAGAGGGGTTTGCGCACCAACTCTCGTGTTCCGCAAGGGGTGTCGGGCCTGGCGGGCCTGACACCCCACCCGTCCACGAATAGCCTCATCCGGTCGTCGTTCGCCGCGACTGCGTGAGAATGCTCAAAAGGATGTCCTGTATGACGACGTTTCCACCGCGCCGCGTTGCGGCCGGCGCCGCACTGGCGCTGGCTGTTGTCCTGACGGCCTGTGGCGCGAGCCCGGCCAGCACCGCCACCGTGCCCGCCGTGTTTACGCAGGTCCCGATCGACGCCACACAACCGGCCGCGACCGAGGTCCCGTCCACGCTCGCCAGCGCCACCGAGGTCTTGGCCGTTGAGACGGCGACCCCGGCGACGGTGGTCGACGCTACGGCGATTGTGCCCAGCGAGCCGATCGTCGTCAAATTCAACCTCAACACCGCCGGTCCGACCGAGTTCCTGACGGTGCCCGGCGTCGGCAATCGCATGGTGCGCGAGTTCGAAGAGTACCGGCCGTACACCAGCATCCTGCAATTCCGGCAGGAGATCGGCAAATACGTGGATGCGGTGCAGGTGGCCGAGTTCGAGAAGTACGTCTACGTCCCGGTCGACGTCAACGCTGCCGACGCCGAGACGCTCAAACAACTGCCCGGGGTCGATGATGCGATTGCGGCCGAACTGATTGCGGCCCGGCCGTACGCGGACAATGACGCCTTCATGAGCGTGCTATTCGACCGACTCAACCCGGAGCAACTGGCCGTCGCCTCGACCTACCTGACGACGCCATGAGATCCGTGACCGAGGATCGTTTGCGTCAGGTCCTGCTGGCCGTCGCCGGCGCGATGTGTCTGGGCACGATCGCCGAGTTGGGTCTGACCGAGCACACGGGTGAACCGCTGCAATGGGCGCCGATCGTCCTCTCCGGGCTAGGGCTGGTGACGGTGGTCGCTTTCTGGCTCAGCCCGGCATCGGCGACGGCCTGGGCGTTGCGCCTCAGCATGGCCCTGCTGGTGGCCGGGGCCGTGATCGGTGTGCTGGCCCACATCAGCGGCAATCGCGAGTTCGTGCTCGAGACCAGGCCGCAGGCCGATTTCCTCAGTTCGATCTGGCTCTCGCTGCGCCGCGGCGCCCCGGCCCTGGCGCCCGGCATCCTGGCCGTGACCGCCTCGTTGGCCGTCGCCGCGACCTACCGTCATCCTGCCCTGACCGATCGTCGAGCCTGAGGCCTTGAGGTCTCCCGTATACTTGCGGCCACGAGGTGACCATGTCGTCAAGCGTGGACCGGATGCAGCAGGCGTTGGCTCAACTGACCGAGCACTTCGAGCAGGGTTTGATCCCCTTCTGGTTGAGCCACGGGCTCGATCACGTCCACGGCGGCTATCTCACCTGTTTCGACCCCGAAGGTCGTCCCACGGATGACACCGACAAGTACATCGTCACGCAGACGCGCATGATCTGGGGCCTCTCGGCCCTGGCGCGGGTGTACCCGGAGCGGCCTGAGCTGGCGGCTGCGGCGCGGCAGGGCGTCGACTTCTTCCTTGCGCATTTCTGGGATCCGACTTACGGCGGCTGGTACTGGAAGACAACCCGGGCGGGCGCTGCGCTCGACACCGGCAAGGTCGTCTATGGTCAGAGCTTTGCGATCTACGCCCTATCGGAATACACGCTGGCAACCGGCGATCTGCGCGGCCTGGACTACGCCGGCCGCACCTTCGACCTGCTTCAGAAGCACGCGGCCGACACCTTTCGCGGCGGCTATTACGAGAACCTCGAGCCCAACTGGCAGGTCTCGGCGCCCGGCTTCGCGGCCGGCGACCGCAAATCGCTCGACATCCATATGCACCTGCTCGAGGCCTTCACCACATTAGCGACGGCTTCGGGCGAGCCGGTGCATCGTCGCAAACTTCAAGAGGTGATCGACCTGATCCTGGCGAAGATGGTGCACCCGGTCAGTGGCTGCGGTCTGAACCAGTTCACGCTCGACTTCACACCCATCCCGGCCATCGCCATCCGGCGCACCTGGAACGCTGAGCGTGCCACCGGCGAGACGATCGCGACCCCGACCGACACGACCTCGTACGGCCACAACGTCGAACTGGCCTGGTTGCTCAATCGCGCCGCCGACGTGCTCGGCACGCCGGCGGATCGTTATGCCGCCCTGACGCGCCGCCTGGTCGATCATGCGCTGCAGTACGGGCTCGACGAGGTGTACGGCGGCGTTTATCGCGACGGCCCGCACGAAGGCCCGGCATTGGTGCGCGACAAGGAGTGGTGGCAGAACTGCGAGGCGCTGGTCGGCTTCCTGGATGCCTATGAGCGTCTGGGCGATCCGCGTTATCTCGAGGCGTTCTTCAAGACCTGGGATTTCGCCCACACGAACATGATCAACCCTGTCGTGGGCGAGTGGCGCCAGTTGCTGACCCGCACCGGCGAGGTCATCGTCGGCGACATCGGGAATCCGTGGAAGGCGATCTACCACTCGGGCCGCGCCGTGCTGGAGAGTATCCAGCGGCTGCGGCGATTGCTTGCGGCGCCCACAAGATGAATTAATCGGCGTTGGCCAGAATGCGCTCGGGGGCACAGGAGAGCACACGATGGACAACGATGATCAGCCGATCGGCCGCATCCTCACGCGGCGCGAAGCCCTGGCCTTGTTGGGAACGACCGGCGCGGCGCTGCTCGCTGCCTGCGCGCCCGACCTGACCGCGCTCCCGCCGGCCTCAACGCCGGTGCCGAACGCGACCGTGGCGCCGACGCTGACAACGGCTGCCACACTGGCGCCCGCCGACGGTACTGCCACAACTGCCGCAACGGCCTTGCCCGTGGCCACCCTCACTCCGGTGCCGGCCGGGATGTGTGTGGCGCGGCCCGAGGTCACCGAGGGCCCGTACTTCGTCGACGACGGGCTCAACCGATCCGACATCCGCTCCGACCCGGCCACCGGTGCGGTGAGCGCCGGATTGCCGCTGGCGTTGACGTTCAACGTCTCGGCGCTGGGCGAGGCCTGCACGCCGCTCGAGGGTGCGCTGGTCGATGTCTGGCACTGCGACGCGGCCGGCGTGTACTCGGGCGTGAGTGACCGGAGCTTCAGCACGGTCGGCCGGGCTTTTCTGCGCGGCCAGCAGTTGACCGACGCCAACGGCCGGGCCTCGTTCACCACGATCTTTCCCGGCTGGTACTCGGGCCGGGCGGTGCACATCCACTTCAAGGTGCGTCTGACGGCGGGTGGCCGGGACCTGGAGTTCACATCGCAGCTGTTCTTCGACGAGGCTATCAACGCTGCCGTGTATGCACAGGCCCCCTATGCCGGGCGCGGCCTGGCCGACACGCCCAACGCCGTCGACCGGATCTATCAGGAGCAGCTGCTGGTCGCTGCCGCCCCAACGGCCGACGGTTACGCCGCGACGTTCGACCTCGGGCTGGCGTTCTAACCATCGACCTGACAGGTCCACCTGCGATCCCCGGGTTTTGCAGGCTATTCAAAAAGGCTATTCAAAAAAAGCAGGCCGATTTTCTAACCTTTTCGGTGGATATCGCCGAAGTGTGAGAGAGTTGGGTCAGGCCAGCGCAGGCCCGCGTTGAGCTGAAAGGAGCGTTGCATGGCCGAGATGTCCAAGCGTGAACGGGTGGATGCCGCGTTGCGCGGCGAACCCGTTGATCGAATCCCGGTGGCGGCCTGGCGCCACTTCATCCCCGCTGAACGCAGCATCGAGGCGTTGACGCGTGCCAGCCTCGCGCACGTCGAGAAATTCGACTGGGATTGGCTCAAGCTCAACCCGCGGGCGACCTACTACGCCGAGGCCTGGGGCAATCGCTACGATTTCGGCGACTACGCCGGGGTGTATCCGCGTTTATTGGAAGGGCCCTTCGATAAGCTCAGTCAGCTCGACCGACTCGCACCGGTCGCACTCGACCACCGAGCATTCGTCGAACAACTCGAGCTGATCCGCGCGGTGCGGGCCGGCATCGGCGACATGCACTTCGTCCAGACCGTGTTCTCGCCGCTCTCGGTGCTCGGTTTTCTGCTCGGCCGCCCGGTCCGGCATACCGCAGCCGATGTCGTGCAATCCCACGCTGATGGGCTCAAGCACGCCTTGGCCGAAAACCCGGCTGGCGTGCATCACGCCTTGAGCGCGATCGCCCAGACCCTCGCGGCCTACGCGGCGGCGGCGGTGGAGGTCGGCGCCAGCGGCCTGTTCTTCGCGATCGTCAAGTTGGCGCGCCGCGGACTGCTCAGCGAGGCGGAGTACGCCGAGTTCGGTAAGCCCTACGACCTGATCGTGCTCGACGCCGTCCGGTCAGCGCCGTTCAACCTCTTGCATGTTTGCGGGCCGGCCGTGTACTTCGACGCGATCGCTGATTATCCGGTCCATGCCATCAATTGGGCCTCGATCGGCCAGGAGAATCCCACGATCGGCGAGGCCCAAACCCGCACAACACGTGCCTTGATCGGCGGCATCGACGAAGATGGCGCGCTGCAGACCGGCACGCCGGAGGCCGTCATCAACCAGGCCCGTAAGGCCATCGTCGCCACGGGCGGCCAACGTCTTCTGCTCGCCCCCGGTTGCGGCGTCAAGATGGATGTGCCCGAGGCCAACCTGCACGCGCTGCGCCGCGCGGTCGAGCGCTAGTCAACCCGGCCTGGAGGCGCCGAACCAGTCGCGGCCCAGCACGCGCTGGGTCGACTTGCTCTGCGCCTTCCTAGGGCTGTTGCTGACGATCCTGGGCTGGGCATCGAAGAGCTGGGCGCCAGCCTGGGCCTGGTATTCTTTCGGGCCTCCAGCACGATCGCGCGTCCCGTAGCAGTCGGCGCTGCCCGGCGCCGTGATCACGACCCGGGTCCTGGCGTTCTCTTTCGTCGGTGACGGCCCGGGCCACGCCTTCGACCTGGACGCGACGAGCGAGCCTCCTCGATCCGGAATGGCCGGGAAGCAGCCGGAGCTATGTCACCCGTATGGACCTCGCCCGTCACTGGGCCGCGAGCGCCGTTCACGCCAGAATGATGGATCGACTGTGTGGAACGGGAGGACGGCCATGTCGGAAGCCCTGCGGATGTGGGTCGAGATCGTTTTCAATATCCTATACCTGATCGTGGTCTGGGCACTGGTGGCGCTGATGATCGCGAAGCGCAGCGAGGTCGCTCCGGGCGCCTGGCCCGTGGCGCGCCTGCTGATCGCGGCCTTCGCGCTGCTTGCGCTGGGCGACACCGGGCACGTCGGGTTTCGCGTGTGGGCCTATGCGCTCGGCGGCCTGGAGGCGCAGGTCGGCGGGATCGGATTGGTGGGGATCGGTGCGCTGTCGACGGCCTATACCGTCACGCTGTTCTATGGGCTGGTGCTGATGGCCTGGCGGCAACGCTTCGGCAAGCCCTATGGCGTTGTGGGGTGGATCCTGTTTGGCGCCGCAGCGGCGCGGTTGTTCATCATGCTCCTGCCGCAGAACGACTGGAACAGCGTGGTGCCACCGCAGCCCTGGTCGCTGGTGCGAAACCTCCCCCTGATCGTGCAGGGCCTGGGCGTGGCCTATCTCATCCTGCGCGACGCGCGCGCGGCGAACGACTCCGTGTTCCGCGCGATCGGCGTGTGGATCCTGGTGTCGTACGCGTTCTACACGCCCGTGATCCTGTTCGTGCAAACCACACCGATCGTGGGGATGCTGATGATCCCCAAGACTCTGGCTTACGTCGCCATCGCCTGGCTGGCCTATCGCAGCTTCTTCCCGCACCCCGAGCCGGCGCCTCTGACGGCCGGCTCAGCGCTTGGACGGTAAGCCGACGCGAAAGGTACGGCCAAGGTCGACCTTGAAGTCGACCCCAGCCGTTCGGCCTGGTGACCGCTGGTCCTCTCACGCTGTCAGATCGATCATGTCACCCGATCGCACCAGGCCGGAGCGATTGAGCTGATTCAGCAAGTCGGTCTCCTCATCGGACGACAGGTCCGAGAGGTTGTACTGACTCAAGATGGTCTGAAGCGACTGCAGCGCGGAGACATCGAGGGTGGACGAACCCTGCGGGCCACGGCCGGGCGGCGGCTGCTGCCCGCCTTCGGGCCGGGCCAGCTCGAGCAGCTGCTTTTCGTCGAATCCCGTCTCCTCAATCGCCTGGCGCAACTCCTGACCGGGCCGGATCCCGGCTTCGCGGAACGTGCTCAGGATCTCCTTGGCGTCGTCGGCGGTCAAGGTCTCAGAGTCATAATCCGCCAACGTGGACTGAACCAAGGACTTCTGCGCGTCGGTCAGCGGATGAGAGCGGTGCGGCCGTGGAAAGGATCCGAGGCCGTCCATCGAACCCGTTCCCTGGATGTTTCCCATCATGTTCGAAACCTCCTGTGCACGGCATGGTGGTCGTGCGCGTTACGCTGATGCCCACACCCTAGCGAGCGGTTGTTCAGAGCCTGTTTAGAAGTGTGTGAAAACGCCGTGAAACCAAGGCGTTTCCGCATGCGTGGGCCCGAGCGGCAGCGGTCGCGACCGGCGGCGCAGCGTCGGCTGGCGGCGGATGGATGGGGACCGGGTCGGATGCGCGCCGTATAATGTGGCCGGTATCGATCTGGAGATCCATAGGTGGAGCGAAGCGCATGACGAGCATCAAGCAGGTTGCGGCGAAGGCGGGTGTTTCAACGGCGACGGTATCGCGGGTGTTGGCGCACAAGACCAATGTCAGCCGGGAAGCGCGCGCGCGGGTGGATGCGGCTGTTGCGGAACTCGGGTACCGCCCGAACCTGGTTGCGCGCAGCCTGCGAGCCCAACGCAGCAACACCATCGGCCTGGTCGTGTCGGACATCCGCAATCCCTTCTTCACGGCCGTCGGGCGGGCTGTCGAGGATGCGGCTTACGAGGCCGGGTATCGCGTCGTGATCTGCAACACCGACGAGAACCCCGAGAAGGAAGCGCTCTACCTGGCGCTCATGCGGGATGAGAACGTCGCGGGCGTGATCGTGTCACCGGCGCCGCACGATGCGCCGCGCCCGCACAACTGGGGTCTGGGTCTGCCGTTGGTTGTGATCGATCGCGAGCCGCCGTTGGCGGGCCTGGATAGCGTCGTCCTCGACAACGCTGCTGCTGCCGGCGAGCTGACAGCGCATCTCATCGCCCACGGTTATCGGCGCATCGCCGGTTTGTTTGGCGCCATCGGATCGACCGGCGAGGAGCGCCGTCAGGGTTTCCAGCAGGCACTCAGGGCGCACGGGTTGGCGCCTGAGGCTGATGTGCTGGTGCCCCCCCGGCGTGAAGCCGGGGAGGATGCCACGCGGGAATTGCTGTCGCGTGAGCGTCCTCCCGAGGCGATCCTGTGTGGCAACAGCCTGTTGACCGAAGGCGCCCTGCTCACGATACGGGCCCAGGGTCTGCACATCCCCACGGATGTGGCCCTGGCCGGTTTTGACGAGACGATCTGGCAAGGCCTGATCGAGCCGGGCATCACAGTGCTGGCCCAACCCACCGATGCGATCGGGCGCGCAGCGATCGAGCTCCTATTGGCGCGGGTGGCGCAACCAGGCCGAGCAGCGCATCAGGTGCGCCTGGCCGGGACGCTGATCGTGCGCGGGTCGACGGCGGTCCGTTCCAGCCGCCTCGTGGGGGATCGACCGCCAGCTTCCGTCGGGTGACCTCACCCCCAGGCATAGCCATCTGCGTGCAGGTCGGACGCATCCGGCCCCGTCTTCGGCATCTGCGGTGATCGAGCTGTCTGGCCGCAAATCCACGCCAGTCGCGGCAAAACGGAACGTGGCCCGGGAAGGTTCGATTGTCCCGAATTCACCCGTGGGGCCGGGCGAACTTGCCGTACAATCACGTCACGCTCGGTATCCAAACCGCGCGGCGCCTGTGTTCCAGGGCCGCGCCCAGCAACCCAGGTTCGTCTCAATCGCATCGACACAGCACACCCTCAAACGGCACGGTAGTATGGGGCTCAACATTCAGAACGCCACCAAGACGTTCCAGACCCGCGGCGGCCCCGTCACCGCGTTGGATCGGATCAACCTGTCGATCCGAGACGGTGAGTTGGTGTGCCTGATCGGCCCGTCTGGCTGCGGCAAAAGCACCCTGCTCAACATGCTGGCCGGTTTGGAGTTTCCCAGCCAGGGGCAAGCGCTATCGGACGGCCAAGAGATCACGGGCGCTGATCCGAGCCGGGTGCTGATCTTTCAAGAGGCCGCGCTGTTCCCGTGGCTGACGGTGCAGGACAACGTCGAGTTTGGCTTGACGATGCGCGGCGCCCCGCAGGCTGAACGGGCAGCCACAGCGCGGCGCCTGCTCGAGATGGTGCACCTCGAGCAATTCAGCCAGGCCTGGGTTCACGAGCTCTCCGGCGGCATGCGCCAGCGGGTGGCGCTGGCGCGCGCATTGGCGGTCGCGCCAGCGGTGTTATTGCTCGACGAGCCCTTCGCGGCGCTTGACGCCCTGACGCGCGACCGGTTGCATACGGAGCTGCAGGATATCTGGCAGCAAACCGGCACGACGATCGTCTTCGTCACCCACAACGTGCGCGAGGCGGTGGTGTTGGGCGATCGCGTCATCGTCATGTCGGCCCGCCCGGGCCGAATCGTGGCCGAACACCGCATCGATCTGACTCGGCCGCGACAGATCGAAAACGTCGAGACCACGCGTCTGGCGCAACGCATCCTGGCCGATCTCCAACTCGAGCCCTCAACAGGTCAACGCGGATGATCGGCGCATGACCCCGCCCACCGCGCCGCGCGCGCCACGCTTGAACGAGACGACCCGGCTCTGGCTGAGCCGGGCGGTCTTCTTTGCCTTGTTCCTGGCTGTGTGGGAGGCGCTGTTTCGGCTGCATTTGTGGCCGGATTACATCTTCCCGGCCCCCTCGGAGGTGCTGGCGGCGCTCGGGCGGGGCTTCAGCAACGGGACCTTCTGGATCGGTATTCTGGGAAGTATGCGCCGTCTGGTCCAGGGCTATATCATCGCGCTCGCGATCGGTTTGAGCCTGGGCGTGCTCATGGCGGAATGGCGCTGGTTCAAGAACACGTTCGGGTTATTGGCGCTGGGCTTGCAGACGCTGCCCAGCATCAGCTGGCTGCCGCTGGCGTTGTTGTGGTTCGGCCTGAACGAGCGTGCGATCCTGTTCGTGATCGTGATGGGCGCGGTGCTCTCGATCGCGCAGGCGACCGAGGACGGCATCCGCAACACGGCCCCGATCTATATGCGGGCCGCCCGTAACCTTGGTGCGCGCGGCTGGCGTCTGTATCTGCTGGTGGTCCTGCCTTCGGCGCTGCCTTCGATCGTCACGGGCATGAAATTGGGCTGGTCATTCGCCTGGCGGTCGCTGATGGCCGGCGAACTGCTGTATACGTTGCCGGGGCTGGGCAACCTGCTCAGCATGGGGCGCGAACTGAACGACATGAGCCAGGTGATCGCGGTCATGCTGGTCATCATCGCCCTGGGTGTGATCGGCGACCAGTTGCTGTTCGGCATCGTCGAGCGTCGCATCCGCGAGCGCTGGGGTCTGGCACCGCGCAAGAGTACGCGCGGCGGGTGATGGTCCGTTGGTTAGAAAATCGGCCGGAATCCTTTGAATACGCTTTTTGAATGGCCTACAAAAGCCGAGAATCGCGGGTGGACCCGTCAGGTCGATTGTTAGAATCCCGACTTGTGGCATAATCCCCTGTCTATCAGCGACGACGGAAACGAGTACGCGTCGGAGCGCCCTCAGCGAGCCCGGGCGGGTGTGAGCCGGGTGGGCCGACCGATGCGGAAAATCCTTCCTGAGCTGCCGCCTGAAAAGGCGCCGGGTGCCGGCGTCGCGTAAGGCTGGCCGGGGCCGCCCACCGTTATCCTGGGCGCGGGCGTGTTAGCGCCTTTCGAGGTGGCGGCTGAAGAGCCGCAACCAGGGTGGTACCGCGGGAGTCGTCGGCTCTCGTCCCTGATCGTTGAGGGGCGGGAGCTTTTTTGTTAACCATGACCACGATGCTCTATCACACCGACGCCTACCTGAGCGACTTCACGGCAGTCGTGACCGCCGCGGAGGGCAACGCCGTGGCGTTGGACCAGACCGCCTTCTACCCTGGCGGCGGGGGGCAGCCGTCTGACCTGGGCACGCTGATCGTCGGCGAACAAACGTTAGTAATCAGCAAGGTGCGCAAGACCGGCGACGTGGTCTGGCATGAGCTGGCGGGCGAGTTGCCGGCGATCGGCGCGGCCGTGCGCGGCGTGCTCGATTGGGAACGACGTCACAAGCTGATGCGCACGCACACGGCCATGCACATCCTGTGCGGCGTGATCTGGCGTGACTACGGGGCCTCGGTGACCGGCGGCAACATGGAGCCGCTCCGCGGACGCATGGACTTCGAGTTCGAGTCGATGAAGCAGGAGTTCGTCAAGGAGATCGAGGCCAGAATAAACGTCGAGGTCGCCGCCGCGCGCGAGATCCGCGTGCGCAGTCTGCCGCGGGCCCAGGCGTTTGCGATCCCCGACCTGATCCGCACCAAGATCAACCTGCTGCCCGAGGGCATCGAGCAGGTGCGCACGGTCGAGATCGTGGGCCTCGACCTGCAGGCCGACGGCGGTACCCATGTGGCCAACACCCGCGAGGTCGGCCAGTTGACCATCGTCGACTACAAAAGCAAGGGCCGCATCAACAAGCGGCTGGAGCTGGCAATTGCGTAAGGGTTTTGTACACGGATCGCACGGATTTCACGGAAAGTGACTCGATGGAAGGTAAGAAACTCGTCCATGAGGCGCTGACGTATGAAGTCCGTGGAGCGTTGATGGACGTGTACAACGCCCTGGGCCCAGGTTTCCGTGAGGAGACGTACAAGCAGGCCGTCGTCGCCGAACTCAAACGGCGCAACATTCCGGTCGAGCGCGAGCGAGCCATACCGGTGGTATACAAAGGCGATGTGGTGGACACGTATCGCCTGGATATCCTGATTGATGGAAAAGTCATCCTGGAGCTGAAGGCTGTGGAGGAGTTTCATCCACGCCACCGAGCACAGATGCTCTCTTACCTGAAGGTGTCGGGGCTAAGACTGGGATTGCTCGTGAACTTTGGGACGAACAAGCTCCAGATCCAGCGAATCGTGATGTAGCCACTTATCCGTGTTATCCGTGAAATCCGTGTACTGAGCGATCTGTGCACATGAGGAACCAGCGAATGTTCGAACCCGTCTCCCCGAACCCCAACTTCCCCGAGCAGGAGCGCGCGCGCCTGAAGTGGTGGAAGGACACCGACTCCTTCAACCAGCTGCGCAAGCTGCGCGCCGGCGGCCCGACCTGGTCGTTCACCGATGGCCCGATCACGGCCAACAATCCGATGGGCGTCCACCACGCCTGGGGCCGCACCTACAAGGACCTGTTTCAGCGCTATCGCGCCATGCGCGGCTTCGATCAGCGCTGGCAGAACGGCTTCGACTGCCAGGGCCTGTGGGTCGAGGTCAACGTCGAGAAGGACCTGGGGTTCGCGACCAAGAAGGACATCGAGGCCTACGGCCTGGCGCCCTTCGTCACGCTCTGCAAGCAGCGCGTGCTTAAGTTCGCGGCCGTGCAGACCGATCAATCGATCCGGCTCGGCATGTGGATGGACTGGAACGACACCGACCTGCTGCGCGAGCTGCACGACAAACTCGGCGATAACCCGAATGCCACGCTGACGGTCCAGGGCCCGCTCGGCCCGGTGACCGGCTCCGTCGAACAGATCGTCGGTCGGCTCGGCCTGCCCGAGCTCGGCGGCTCGTACTTCACGTTCAGCGACAAGAACAACTACGACATCTGGAAGTTCTTGAAGTCCTGCAACGACCGCCAGTGGATCTACAAGGGCACCGACGTCATGCCCTGGTGCTGGCGCTGCGGCACCGGCATCAGCCAGCACGAGATCGTGACCGAGGGCTACATCGAGAAGTCCGATCCCGGTCTGACCGTGCGCTTCCCGCTGCTCGACAGACCCGGCGAGTCGTTGCTGGTGTGGACGACCACGCCCTGGACCCTGACCTCCAACGTGGCGGCCGCGGTCGGCCCCGAGCTGACCTACGTGCAAGTGAAGCAGGGCGACGACGTGCTCTGGCTGTCGAAAGGCGCCACCGGCACGCTCAAGGGCAAGTTCGAGGTGCTCGGCGAGTTGCCCGGCAGTGACCTGGTCGGTTGGCGCTACGCCGGCCCGTTCGACGAACTCCCCGCCGCGCAGAACCCCGGCGGCTGGGCCGAGCTCGGGCTGCGCCGGCTGTTCACGCATATCCCGGAGACGGCGGTGCAGGCCCACCACGTCATCGCCTGGGAGGCCGTCGGTGAGGCCGAAGGCACCGGCATCGTCCACATCGCGCCCGGCTGCGGCGCCGAGGACTTCGAGCTCGGCAAGGCCGAGAACCTGCCCGTGATCGCGCCGCTCGACGAGAACGGCATGTACATCGACGGCTTCGGCCAATTCTCGGGCAAGCACGTCATCGAGGTGACCGACTCGATCGTGGCCAGCCTCAAAGAGAAGGGTCGCTTCTACAAGCTCGAGCAGTATACGCACCGCTACCCGCAGTGCTGGCGCTGCGCGACGCCGCTCGTCTTCCGGCTGGTTGACGAATGGTACATCGGCATGGATGGGCTGCGCGGCCCGCTGCAAGACATCACCAACCAGATCCGCTGGATCCCGGACTTCGGCAAGGACCGCGAGCTCGATTGGCTCCGGAACATGCACGACTGGATGATCTCCAAGAAACGTTACTGGGGCCTGGCGCTGCCGATCTGGGAGTGCGCGGACTGCGGGCACTTCGACGTGATCGGCTCGCGCGAGGAGCTGCAGCAGCGCGCCATCGCCGGCTGGGAGGACTTCGACGGCCATTCGCCGCACCGCCCGCACATCGATGCGGTCAAGGTGGCGTGCTCGAAGTGCGGGGCGCCGACCGAACGCATCCGCGACGTCGGCAACCCGTGGCTCGACGCCGGCATCGTCTCGTTCTCGACGCTCGGCTACGGCGACGACATGGAGCGCTGGAACAAGTGGTTCCCGGCCGACTTCATCACCGAGTCGTTCCCGGGCCAGTTCCGCAACTGGTTCTACTCGCTGCTGGTCATGGCGGCCGGGCTTGAGAACAAGCCGGCCACCCGGACCGTGCTCGGCTTCGCAACGTTGCTGGCCGAGGACGGCCGCGCCATGCACAAGTCGTGGGGCAACGCGATCGAGTTCAACGAGGCGGCCGACACGATCGGCGCCGACGTCATGCGCTGGATGTACTGCAACCAGAAGTACGACGCCGATATGCTTTTCGGCTATCACGGCGCCGATGAGACCCGCCGTCGCTTCCTGCTGCCGCTTTGGAACGTCTATAGCTTCTTCGTGACCTATGCGCGCCTCGACAGCTGGAAGCCCGCCGCCGATCCGCAGGCCGCGGTCCGCGGTCTGCAGTCCGATCTCGATCGCTGGATCCTGGCCCGGCTGCAACAGCTGATCGCCGAGGTCGACGGCGCGCTGGACAACTTTTACGTTTATCGCGCCACCAAGCCGGTCGAAGAGTTCCTGGACGATCTGAGCAACTGGTACGTCCGCCGGTCGCGCCGCCGTTTCTGGCGCAGCGAAGCGGATGCCGACAAGCAGGCCGCCTACGCCACGCTCTACCATGTGCTCGTCACGCTGACCAAGCTGGTGGCACCTATGGTGCCGTTCCTGACCGAGGAGCTGTACCAGAACCTGGTTCGGACCGTCGACCCCGCCGCCCCGCTTAGCGTCCATCACTGCGCCTGGCCGGTCGTCGACCCGGCCTTGCAGGATGAAGCCCTGCTGGCGGAGATGAGCGCGGCCCGCACCGTCGTCGCGCTTGGGCACGCGGTGCGCGCGGCGGGAAACCTCAAGGTGCGCCAGCCGCTCGGCCGCGTCGTCGTCGTCGCGCCGCCGGACCAGCACGCCCGGTTGCAGCACATGAGCGGCCTGATCGCCGATGAGCTCAACGTCAAGGCGCTCGAGTTGGCGGCCAACGAGGCCGAGTTGGTGAGCTACAAGCTCATGCCCGACAACCGCACGTTGGGCAAGAAGTTCGGCGGGCTCTTCCCGAAGGTGCGCGCCGCCCTGGCCGCGGCCGATGCCAACGCCGCAGTCGCCATCCTGCGCTCGGGTGCTCCGTTGGCGCTCGAGGCCGATGGGCTAACGGTGGAGCTCCTGGCCGCCGACGTGATCATCACGCCCCAGCCCAAGGCCGGCTTCGCGGTCAGGGCCGAGGGCGAGTACGTCGTCGCGCTCGACACGGCCATCACGCCCGAGTTGCGGGCCGAGGGCCTGGCGCGCGAGTTCGTCCGCCGCGTGCAAGATCTACGCAAGACCGCGGGCTTCGACATCTCGGACCGGATCCAGGTCACGTTCACGGCCAGCCCCGATCTGGCCGCCGCGGCCGGCGCGCATGCCGGGTATATCCAGAGCGAAACCCTGGCGCTCAGCCTGGCCGCCGGCCCGGCGCCGGCCGGCGCGGCTGTGGCCGACGACGCCTTCGACGGCGAAACGCTGACGGTCGCGGTCGTCAGGGCCTGAGATACCGGGAGTGTCCCGATGTATCCCGATGTCGTGCAAACCACGACATCGGGATACATCGGGACACTCCCG